>JAYTWB010000299.1:0-3835 GCA_043743655.1 Cyanobacteriota bacterium
CCAAAATCTCATTACTTCCAGCGGTTTCGCCAGTCATACAATTAGGTACATCGAAGATAAACACAGCGACACTGGTATCACCATCTTTAGACCGCGTGATTTTTACATCTGTAGCTTGTTCATCAATACCGCGCGATAACTGAATCTTTGCTGTCATTTTTTAAAACCTTAATTAAAACTTACTAAAGGAATAGTTGAGTGGTATTAACATAACTCAAAATCAACGCAACACATATAGAAACAGCTCCTAAAAACGTGGGGGTGAGGGTCTACTAAGTTAATCAAACACCACAGTTCGCAACCCTAATCCTGAATCAGCAGATTGTCCATAAACTAGCACCCGATTTTGGAGATGTTGTCTCACTGCTCTAGCAAGCACAATTCGCTCTAGGTCTTTACCTTTGCGGATGAGATCGACAACCGAATCTCGATGAGAAACACGGATTACATCCTGTTCGATAATCGGTCCTTCATCAAGTTCATCGGTCACATAATGAGCTGTCGCGCCAATAATTTTTACGCCGCGTTTATAGGCGCGATGATAAGGATTTGCACCTGCGAAGGCTGGCAAAAATGAATGATGAATATTAATAACTTGCGGAAATTGCGTCAAAAAATCTGGACTCAAAACCTGCATATACTTCGCCAGAACCACCAAGTCAATTTTGTATTGCTTTAAGATCGCCAGCTGCTGCTGTTCTTGTTCTCGCTTATTTTCAGCAGCGATCGCAATGTGATGATAGTTAATCCCAAAATTATGAGCGACTTTTTCTAAATCAGGATGATTGCTAATCACCACAGGGATCACAGCTGAAAGCTCATGCGATCGCTGTCTTAAAATCAGATCGTATAAGCAGTGATCTTGTTTCGAGACAAAAATCGCAATACGACGGACATAATCAGAAAACTGAATATTCCATTTAGCATAAATTTCTATCGCTAATTTCTCAAAAGTCGGGGCAATTTCTGCTTTTGCTAGGTCAAAAGTATCTAATTCCCACTCAACTCGCATCAAAAATAGTCCAGCCGTACTATCAGCATGTTGATCAGCATGAAGAATATTGCCGCCATGCGAAAATACCCAATCCGATATTTTGGCAACTAATCCTTTTTGGTCTGGACAAGAAACAAGCAAAGTCGCAGTAGTCATAGATTTTAATTTGAACCATTTTGAGAGAATTTTGAGAACGCGTTGCGCTCTCAAAATTCTCTATCAGGTTGCCATAAATATTTTTGTAAATCAATCTTATCTGCGTCACTAAAGCTAATTCCCTCAGACTCAAGTAGCGATCGCTGCAAATAGTCAGTACCATATCGTAAAGGTGAGAGTGAAACTTCACCCTTAGCATTCACCACTCGCTGCCACGGAATATCCGAATTTTTCATGTCCACACGGTAGAGCGCATAACCGACTACACGCGCTTTTCCTGCCAAATTTGACAGTTCTGCAACCTGTCCATAGGTTGCAACCAGACCTTTAGGAATTTGCCTTACGATTTCATAAATGCGATCGTAAGTTGTCGATTTATGACTCATGGCTCTTGATTAGGAATTGATCTTCTTTGCAGTCTTTACAAATTTAGTGACCTAAATCACTTCCAGTTCTTTAAAATCTTAGCTATGATGGTAAATGTCAAATCATCAAGACATTTGCAGCGGAGAATTTCAATGCTAGCGGCGGAATGTATCGATTCCAGGGCTACAGTAACCATTGAGGAAAAGCGCCGAACGACTACGCGCATAGCTATGCGCGTACCGAGAAGCTGCTACGGAGAACCAATAATTTCTCGCCTCTCTTGTGAACATGGATTAAGTGTGAATATTATTGCTGCTCTTCTGGGCGAAAGTCCCGAAGATGATGGCTGGTTCACACTGGAATTAACTGGAACTACACAACAAATTCAAAGCGGAATTATTTATCTAGAAGAATTGGACTTAGAAATTTGGGATAAAACAGCGGTCGAAGACGAAAGCTGGTAAACAAGCTGATAAATAAACAGTAGATGCAAACAAGAGGCTTACGCCCCTTGTTTGCATCTACTTGTTTGTGTCTACTCTTTGCTGTTTATTTGTTAGGCTGAGGAGTCATGCGTAAGTAAGGCTTGATCGGATTAAAACCTTTAGGAAACTTGACCTTTGCTTCTTCGTTAGAAACTGAAGGGACGATCACACAGTCACCGCCATCTTTCCAGTTAGCAGGTGTGGCGACACTGTAGTTGTCGGTCAGCTGCAATGAGTCAATCACGCGCAAGATTTCGTCAAAATTACGACCTGTGCTAGCAGGATAGGTCAAGCTAAGGCGAAGTTTTTTGTTGGAGTCAATGATAAATACCGATCGCACAGTCAATGTATTGCCTGTGGCTGAGTTAGGGTGAATCATGTCATAAAGTTGGGAAACTTTTTTGTCCTCATCAGCGAGGATTGGATAGTTGAGAGTTGCGCCTTGAGTTTCTTCGATGTCGCCGACCCAGCCTTTGTGAGACTCAACGCCATCGACACTCAATGCGATCGCCTTGACACTACGCTTATCAAATTCGCCTTTGAGTTTGGCGACAGTCCCCAGCTCAGTCGTACAGACAGGAGTGAAATCTTTAGGATGAGAAAATAAAATTGCCCAACTGTCACCAATCCAATCATGGAAGTTAATTATTCCTTCAGTGGAGTCTTGAGTAAAGTCAGGGACAGTATCGCCTAAACGCAGTGTCATATTTTTAATTTAGTCTTTGTTGTTACATTCTTAAGATACAAGATTACAGGAAAAATTACTAGCTTCATAGATCGGCATTCCCATCGTCTTACTGTAGATTATGCGATGGCAGTGATAAGGTAAAAGTAGGCGATTGGCTCAAAGGATTGACTTAAAAGATTGACATTGGGCGATCTTTACAGGAGACTTAGTAACTGCCATCAAAAGCGATAACTACCATGCGGAACTGGCGGAATTGGTAGACGCGCATGTTTCAGGTACATGTGTTGCAAGACTTGGGGGTTCAAGTCCCCCGTTCCGCATTAGTCAATAAAAAAATAAGCTCCCGTTGGGAGCTTATTTTTTTATTGATAGAACTTATTAGAAATTCATTTCGGCAGCTTGGACTTTTTCGACTTGCTTCTTCTTCAGTACCAACAAAATTTGGGTAACGATTACTGATGCAAAAAATGCTAGCAACCACTGAATACGACGAGGGTCTTGAAGGACAATTTCGCCATCATGCTGACCAAAACCGCCAACGTTAGGGTTTGTCGTCAGAGCCGCTCCGACTGTAACTTCGCTACCCGGCTCAACCACCAGAGTCGCACCTGCGGGAACCTTTTCAACAGCAATACTGCCATCTGTGGTTTGGATCGAAATATCATAGCCACCATAAATACCTTCATCTTCATTAGGTGTTATGGGGCTGATTTGCGTGACTAGACCCGAAACAGGAGAAAAGTATTCGTTGTTATTGCTCTTTTCACCAGTGGGATAGATTTGACCACGACCACGGTTGCCACCTGCATGGACAGCATATTTCAAGAAGTGGATATTCTTATCTTTAGAAGGATCAGGAGAAAGCACAGGGAAAACAATTTCTGAATAATCATCACCAGATATCGGTCCAACTAGAACGATATTTTCTTGAGTATCGCTGTAAGGCTGATAATAAATATCCTTGGTTTTTTCTTTTAGCTCTTCAGACAAACGATCTTCAGGCGCGATCTTGAAACCTTCAGGCAATACCAAAACGGCTCCAACATTCAAACCTGCTTTGCTACCATCAGCAGTCACTTGCTGCTTAGTGTGGTCATAAGGGAGTTTGACAACTGCTTCAAATACCGAGTCTGGCTTCACTGCTTG
>JAYTWB010000300.1:0-3154 GCA_043743655.1 Cyanobacteriota bacterium
AGCTGTAACTTAGCCGCCCAGCAACAATTTGCGATCCGCAATGCTGTCGCTCAATTAGAAAAAAGTACTGCTCAAAAGCGTCCACCACATCACGAGCCAATCTTAGGAGATTATCTTGATCGGTTTAATCATCTCTATCAAGAGCGTATGGCTGAAGAGGATCAAGCAAAACCTGACGCAATTCAGAGATTAGCGTTAAAATTATTAATAGATTTGCTATTTTATAGTTCCCAAATCGGAGCGCGCCGCCTCTGGGTTGCCTTATTTGAGCGCAGTCAGACTATTTAATTAGACCAAAATCTATGCGTTACTCATCAAATATCCTAAATCGCCGTTACGAATTACCGACCTGCCTATTAGAAGTCTGGACAGAGCGATCGCCCTTGTCTGATTGGCAATCGCAAATCGTTGCTCAAAACCTGCACTTTCGGCTGCAATTAGCTCACAGAGCCATTAAAGGCAATCAGCAACAAATCATCAGTTTGATCGAAGCGGTCACTATTTATTGTGATCGCTGGCTAGCTCAAGATCAATTTGATACACTCGATCATACGATCGCGGTTCCCCAGCTATCAAAGTTAAAACTCTCGACATTGCAATTATTTGATCTTTACGAAAGTTTAGAACTCTGTGCTAACGAGTTTGTGATTTTGCCCAATGTCGTTTTAGAAATCCGCCGCCTTAGTCCTAATTGGCTTAAAGTTGTGGCGAGTACGATCGCCATTATTGGTCTCAGCATCGGCACAATCCGTTTGATTGCTCGTGAGCAACCCAGCTATCAAATTGCATCTAGTCCAACGATCGCTGCATCAGAAAAAGCATCTAAGCCATCATCCGCAATAGCTGATAGCAAAGCAGGAAGTTTATCAAAAGCTTTACCAAATGCTCCTGAAGCTAAATCTAATCCAATCATTCCCTCTCTACCCGATCAAAATCAAACCAATCAAAGTCAAGTAGATAAAAATCAACTAGATAAAATCGCGATCGCACCTGAACCAGCTATACCCGAATCTATTAATAAGCCCACTGGTAATAAGCCAACTGGTTATCTAAATCGCGATCGCGCAATCGACAAACTTGCTGCTGTGACTGATGATTTAGGTCGCCTAAAACCATCACAATCAAGCCGCTTAGAAGTTCCCAATCAATCCCCAAATAAAGATACTGCTCAAGAATCATCGCCTGTGGCTCCATCGGTCAAAGTTGCTGCTCCGTCTTCGCGGGCGGCTACTCCTAAAATCAACATCAAAGTCTTGCAAATTCAATCTGAATTACCAAGCGATATCACCACATCTTTAGTTGATTATATCCAGACTCAGCATCTTAACTTATCTAGCAATTCGTCTAGAACGATCGCCCTTGATCTAGAGATTTCAGGCGATCGCCTTCGCAATATATTGATTGATCCTCAAGGCTCTAACTTGAGCGATCGTAATGCGATCGCCGAACTAACAGAAATAATCTTAAAATGGCGATCGGCTAACTCTGCCACAGGGAAAATCCGTCTTGTATTGCAGTTTTAAACTATAAACTCAGGAATTAAGCTGAAATATAAAACTAACTTTGTCGCCTTTGCCTAAGGAAATGCGATCGCCTGCTCTGAGCTTATGGCGATTTCCTACAGGTAGTGGCAAATTGTTGATATAAGTTCCATTTGAACTACCCGTATCTTCAAAATAGAAAGCACCGCCCTCAGCGCGAATATCAGCATGGATGCGCGAAACAACATCAGAGTCTGAGAAGCCTGACACATCAATATCAGGAGGAATTATTGTGTTTGGTTTACCAATATGCACGACAGGTAAATGAGCAGGAATCTCAATCGTAAGGTTGGTTTGCAAATGGAGCAAAGATGCGGAGAATTGTTGTAATTGCGTTTTTAAATTGAGAGATTCAACAATCGGTATATTCTCAATATTATTTGGCTCAATATTATTTGGCTCAGATATATTATGTGGAGCTGTTTCAGGCTGTGTTTCTATTTCATTCAGTATGATAGGAGACTCTGAAATTGAACTTGCGACCAGATTTGGAATCACATTTCCTTCAGTTGTTTGATCGGGCCGAGAATTTGACACAGTATTTGACATAGCATTGGGAATGGATAGTATGGGAGAAATTTCAGGTGACGCACTGAGGTTAAATCCACAATGTCCACAAAACTTAGCGTCTGATAACACAGTCGCATTGCAGCTAGGGCATTGAATAGTCTTGACAATGGGTAACGGGGTAAAACAGGCTTCGCAGTTTACAGCTCCGTCAGGGTTGTTATGAGCGCAGTTAGGGCAGTTAATCATAAATATAATGCCAAGATTAGAGAACAAGATTAGGGACTTGGAGGAGGTTGCAATACGGTTTTGGAGGCAATCCGTGTTTTTTTGCGATCGCTTTCGCTTAGAGCCGTTCCTGTTTGCAGTCTGGTTGCATTAGTTTGCAAGATTGTCGAAGCATTAACATCACCCATTTGCAGAGCTGTTTTTGCAGCAGATTGTAACATTGTCGCCGCTCCAGCGCGATCGCCCTGTTGCAACTTTTGTTCTGCCAGCTGAGTTTGGCGATATTTGGCTAAAGCCAATAAATGATTTTGTACTTGTGAGTCCACCTGTGGCACAAAATCTTCGACTAAATCAGCCGCGATCGCTACCGATGGCGAGAGCGAATTAATTTGCCCAAGCGCCGGAATGTCGTAACGAACTTGGACTGTCAAAATCGGAATTTCTTTATTAGCAGGATGTTCAGCAATATAACTAGCAGGACTGATATAGATATTAAATAACACCACTCGTTCGACATCAGTCATTAGATCGCCTAGTCTGACAATGATCGCATTGCCCTCAGTTTGATAAGGTAACTCGATCGTATCAGGTGCGACTTGAGCAATCGGTTTTAATTCGGCGAGTCTGACATGGGGAGACAATTGCAAAATCAAATGAGCATTAGTTAACCCGATCGCCTGAACCCGTCTTAATAACTTCTGAAATTCTTCACCCGCCGCTCCAGGATTGGCAATATATGCCATCGCCCCACCACCTGCATCAGCCATGCGTTCTAGTACGTCCTGATTCCAGCTATCCCCAAAACCGAGACTATGCAAGGTCATGTTGTACTCGGTTGCTAGACGCGAAAACTGGAAGCAGCGCTCATTATCACCATG
>JAYTWB010000301.1:0-4630 GCA_043743655.1 Cyanobacteriota bacterium
ATCAAGTCCCAAACCTGTCAATTTATTGACCAAACTAGTCTGTGCAGTCTTGATTTCAGGGCTATTAACACTAAATTTTCCTTTGTCTCCAGTTAGCAAGAAAATGAATTCTTGAATAGCTTTGTTATTCACAGCTAATGGATTCAAGACAGGCAAGCTACTTTGGTTGAGTTCACCAAGGATTAAAGTCTGACCTTCAACAGTGATGAATACTTTAGTTCTTGACATATTGTCATAAAGACCACCCGTAGGACTACCCGAACCAAATGAACTACCAGAGATTCCAGTCCCAGGCAAGATCGGTGTGATCCCAGCAAAAACAGGTGAGGCTCCTGTAAAACAGAGAGCAGGTATAAGGAACGATAAGAATGTCTTCTTCATATTAAAGTTAAAAGCTAGGTTATTTCAGATGATACAAACTCATTAGATAAGTTTATGATTCCCAACAGAAGGAATAAACTTATCTGCGTCCTGCGTAATTAAACCCATAGCTAACACCAAAAATAAGCTGAGTACCAGCATCACTATTGTTAGTAACATCAGAATAAGTGAGTGTAAGGTTTAGAGGAATTGTGGAATCTGGTAAGTAGCCGAGACCAAAGTTTAAACCTTGCCCAGACCAAGCTGTACTGACACCCCACTGCGGATCAAATTGATATCCGAGGTTAGCAAAGATACCGACTCCACCATTACTGGTAGATTTACGGTAAGTCCCACCACCAACTCCAAGAGTTGTGATCAATGGCTTGGGGTTATCCAGATTGTCAGCATCAGTCAGATACGACATAGTTGCTGCGCCATAGACCGAGGAAGGAGTACCTCCTGCATTAGTGCCGTAGTTCGCAAAGTTTGTCCAGCCCACAGCCACGCCAATTTGTTTATAAAAGTCTTCATAAACAAGGCGATGAACTTTGAGATCAAAGGAGCCGTTAGAGCCGAAGTTACGAATACTGTTGATGTTAAAAACACCTTCAACAGCGAGGTACTTGCTAGCATCGCCTAAACCCGTACCAATAGAAACACTGCCATCAACAGTGTCTCTTGTCCGACCAGCAGTTGATCCAAAAACACCAATAAATGCATCGCCTGTCTCCAGCCCAAAAGCAACGGGAGTACCAGCATTTAATGAAGGGGTGTAGATGCGTTTTATGAATACATTCTGAGTTTGAGTCGTAATCGGACGAATCAGCAATTGTTGACGAATAATCTCAGGGGAATTGGATGTTGAGTTGCTCTGGGAAAGTTTAATAGGGGTTGATTTAATAGGGGTTGATTGAGCAATGTCAACAAGGTTCGCATCTGGTTTTGTAGATATTGAGATGGAAGAACTTCGATAAAAAGTCAACGGAACATTTGCTTGTGGTTGCTGTAAGTCTTTTGCAGAATGACTAGCTTTTTTCTCGGCAACGGTTGACTGAGCTGAGACATCACTAAATTGACTGATTCCACTCAGTCCTAAAACTGCTCCACTTAATGCTAGTAGTAGATTTTTTATCGTAAACTTTTTCATTAACATTGGCTATACTCCTCACCCACTAACTAAATTTACTGAGATCGCATAATTTTTGACTTAGATATATCAAAAACGCAGTTACTTAGCAGAACCAATATACCCTATTTTTCTTTCAGTGCTGACACTCCTACAACAAAGTTCATAGCAAAGTTTCTTAGTGGTGCAATATCATGATATCAACAACTGTTTTGTATTCAAATTTTGTATCTAAATTTTGAACTTTGCTAGACAATTCACAAAGCGATTACGCGCTAATTTAAACGCTGTTTTGCGATCGCAAGTTGATCTACTACCAAAAGATGCGAATCTGTTGGTTGCGGTTTCGGGTGGGCAGGATTCACTATGTTTGGCAAGCCTTTTGCGGATACAAAAAGTTAAATTTAACTGGAATCTAATCATCGCCCACTGCGATCATCAGTGGCGCAATGACTCAGTCGCCAATGCTAATCATGTCGAAAAAATTGCGAACGCATGGGAGATTTCTTATTGCTTAAGAACGGCTGAATCACCATTAAAAAATGAAGCATCTGCTAGAGAATGGCGCTATGCGATGTTGACGGAGATGGCAAAGTTGAATGAATGTACATATGTCGTCACAGGACATACTCGCAGCGATCGCGTTGAGACTTTGCTATATAACTTGATGCGCGGCAGTGGAGCCGATGGATTAGCATCGCTAAGTTGGAAGCGATCGCTGACTGATGGAATTAGCTTAGTACGACCTTTGTTAAATGTTAGCCGCCATGAAACCGCAGAGTTTTGTCGGGAAAATCAAATACCAGTTTGGGAAGATAGCACCAATCAAAATCTGGAACATCGGCGCAATCGGTTACGGTTAGAAACTATTCCTTATCTGCAAGCACATTTTAATCCGCAATTGGAGAATGCGATCGCGCAGACATCAGAACTTTTATATGACGATGTGATCTATTTAGAAGCACAAGCAAGCTGTTTTTTTGAAGAAAATATTTCCGTGATTTGGGATGATCATGCACCTTGTTTGCATCGTCAGCATCTACAAAAGCAGCCTTTGGCTTTACAAAGAAGAATCGTTAGGCAATTTCTATCACGCTATTTGATACACCAAGTGAATTTTGAGGATGTTGAGAAATTTTTGAAGTTGCTAGATGTGCAGAACCGATCCCAGAGTGAACCATTTAAAGGCAATATTTCAGCATTTGTGGAACATCCTTGGATATTACTTCGCAAATAAATATGCAAATAAATATTTACCAGCTATAACTATTTGCCACCTAGTGCGATCAGGGCAAAGAAGCTGCCGCTATTCCAGAGACAATGTAATAACATTGAGGAAAGAAGATTGCCCGATCGCCAATATACAAAACCCATCACCATCCCTAAAATACTGAGCGGGATGATATCGGCGAGATTTAAATGGGCTAGAGCAAACACAAATCCGCTTAAAGCGATCGCACCCCAGACGGGCAGAAACTTAGTGAGCGAAGGAAGTAAAAAACCGCGAAATAGATATTCCTCAAAAAAAGGCGCAGCGATCGCAAGAGTTGTCCAGAGTAGAAATTTGGGCAAATTATTTTGACTATCAGTCAAAATTGGTAATAAGGGGTTGCCGCCGCCTTGACCTTGCAGGAATTTTTGGCTAATAATCGAGACAATCAAGACTAATGGAACTGCGGCAAAATAGCCACCAATTCCCCATGCGACCCATTGAAATGAATTGAACTTAAACCGAAACCAGCCTTCGGGTAACGGGCGATAAGCAGCAAGGCTAGTTTGCAAAATTGGGAGCATTGGCGCAACTGAAAGAATGTAAGGAATTAAAACTAGCCACGCTTGCAATGTGAAATCTTCACTAGCTTTTGATTGCACTCCCAATAGCTCAAATGCTAATGGCAAAACTAATTGAGTCATCAAACAAAAAGCTGTAAACCATAACACCATTACCTCCCAAGTTATCCCAATACCCCAAGGCACTTGCCAGTTGGTGAGGATAGAGTTATGAAATGGAGAAGATTTGCGAAAGAAAATCCATTGAATCAGTAAGCCTAGCCAAATTAAAATCCCAGTCCCACCACCCACTAAAGGGATAGAATTAACGATGATTAAACGGTTAATTGCAGAGGTTGCTTCGATTTGAGACTGTTGTTCGAGTTCAGGAAGTTTTTCGCTTCTTTGTTGAGATTGATAGAGCTTAGTCAGGGCGACTTGGCGATACCAGCCATCTAGAGTCCGCCGAATTTGAGTTTCGGCATTAGGAAATAGCATGGTTGGCTCTGACCAAATTCCTGTGAGGATTTGTGCGGTCAATCCATTAGTAGTCATTGATCGACCTTCTAATTCGGCAACGCTTTCCCATGTGGCGATCGCCCCTGCGATATCCCTAGTTTGCACTTGGAGCAATCCCATGCGCAGACTAATTTCGCTAATGCTAGTTTGCTTTTTCTGACGTTGTCTATTGATAAACTGCGGATCATCGCTTTCTAAATTGGAATTTGTATTTGAAAGAGCTAGGCGATCAAATTGAACAAGGCTAGATTTACTAGCGCTCAGCACTTCTTGATAACTGCTGAGCGCCTGAGCATATATATTTTGAGAATTTTGATTTTGAGAACTTTGAGATTGGCTGTCACCGATCAAGACTTGAAAGATATCATTTGTGGGATCATTTTGGATATTCTCTTGAGCTTGCGTGGCTTGCAGAATCAAATCTGTTTGTAATAAATCGAGTTTTGTTTGCTCTTGAGGATTATTCCAACTAGCTTGCAAAGTGATGAAGATAAATAAAATAGATAGTAAGCTGAGAATACTTAGCAGTAATGACTTAGCATTCAAAGATTTATCATTCAACGGCTTAGAATCCATTCTTTTAGTTCAGGCGATAGGGCGATGCAAAGCAGCGATTATCCTATCATTTTGCTCCTGTAAATCGCAAACCCGCAATGCCGACCACAATTAGACTGATACAGATAAATCTTGGTAAGTCACGCGGCTCATTTAAAAATACTGAACCGATAATTGCAGTTCCCACGACCCCGATACCTGTCCAGACGGCATAGCCCGTTCCAACTGGCAAAGTTTTTAAAGCTTGGGCGAGATCGGAAGAGCGTCGTGTAGGGAAAGAGTGTGTGTTCCTGTGTA
>JAYTWB010000302.1:0-6966 GCA_043743655.1 Cyanobacteriota bacterium
CGGCGCTCTGAGTTAGTCATCGTCCCTGTCTTTTCACTCCACTGAGCAGCTGGAAGCAGAATATGAGCATAGGCTGCGGTCTCAGTTGGATAGTAAGCATCTTGATAAACCGTAAAAGGCGATCGCAATAAAGCAGCTTTCGTTCGTTCTAAATCAGGCATACTCACCGCCGGATTAGTTGCGGAAATCCAGAGCAATCCCACATTTCCAGTTTCCAGACCCAAAATCATCTCCCAAGCTGTAAGCCCTACATTAGGAGACATATGTCCTGCAGGCAGTTTCCAGAAAGCTTCCACTTCGGCGCGATGCACAGGATTTTTGACGAGGCGATAACCAGGCAAAAGGTGGGCAAGTCCACCAACTTCGCGACCACCCATCGCATTGGGTTGACCTGTTAACGAAAATGGTCCAGCCCCTGGTTTACCAATTTGGGCGGTCATGAGATGGAGATTAATCAAGGTTCTCACCTTTGCCGTACCTTCAGACGACTGGTTGATTCCCATAGACCAGAGTGAAAGCACTCGCTTAGATTTTGCCCAGTATTGAGCTGCTTTTTCGAGATCACTCACAGAAATACCGCATTTTTCTGCCACAACCTGGGGCGGGTAATGGGAGATGATTTGAGTATAATTTCCATAGCCTTGAGTACATTCATCTAAAAAGACCGTGTCAACATGGCGATCGCGCATCAGAATATGGGCAATCCCATTGAAAAGGTCTATATCAGTACCAGGCTTGATCGCTAGGTGTAAATCAGCCACTTGAGCCGTTGCCGTACGACGCGGATCGACCACAATTAGCTTAACATTGAGATTTTTCTTGTGATTTTTTCGCAAGCGATTAAAAACAATTGGATGACATTCAGCCGTGTTAGTACCAACTAAAAATGCACAATCAGTAAGGTCTAAATCTTCATAACAGCAGGGGGGGCCATCAGTCCCAAAGCTTTGGGTATAGCCAGATACCGCAGACGACATACAAAGCCTTGAGTTGGTATCAAAATTATTAGTGCCTAAACAACCTTTAAACAGCTTTTGGATAATGTAGTAATCTTCAGTTTGAAATTGACCCGAGCCATACATACAGAGTGCATCAGCGCCTTGAGTAAATCGGACAGTTTGAATGCGCGTCACGATACGGCTCAAGGCTTCATCCCAACTAACTTGACGAAAGGGCTGATCTAGAGAATCTCGCATCATTGGGTGCGTTAGACGACTTTTATGAAGTGATTCAGCGATGGTAGCGCCCTTCACACAGACCATCCCTTGACTAGATGGATGATCGCGATCGCCTCTTACCCGCCAAACAGGAGTGCCTTCTTCATCTCGATTTATTTGTTTGCCAAGTGTGGCTGGCGGTGAGACCTCCAGTCCACAGCCAACTCCACAATAAGGACACAATGTTTTGAAGGAATCAGGCATTTAAATAATCTCCGAAATAACTCATGGGTGACGAAATTCGGCAATTCTTAATCTTGGAAGTTTTCCATAGCTGGAGCTAGGGATTGCTCTGCAACTTCTTCCTGATGTCCTGCAAATGAACCTTTAGGCTCTTGTAAAAAGAAGAAGCATAAACTGGCGCAAATCAAGGCGCTGATACCCATAGTTTGGAATAGAATTTGGACATTACCATTTGACAAGCTATAGACAGTCAAGTAAATAACTCCACCAAAGTTGCCATAAGCGCCGACATTACCAGCAATTTGTCCAGTAATTTCGCGCTTAATTAGTGGCGCAATACCATAGGTTGCGCCGCATCCAGCTTGAGCAAAATATGCCGAAAGCATTGTCACCGCAATCGCTACAAAAATCGACCAATCTTTGTTAACTCCACTTAGTAGCAGATAGCTAAAGCCAATGCCAATTGTGATATAGATCATCGACAATCGCCGACTACCAAAACGGTCAGAAACCCAACCTCCACTTGGGCGCGAGACCAAATTAAGGAACGAGTAGGAAGCTGCCATCGTCGTTGCCATCAGCGGTGACAAGCCGAAGGTTTTCTCAAAAAATGGAGGTAAAACCGTAATCGATGCTAATTCTGAACCGAAGCTGGTGACGTAAGTAAATTCAAGCAGTGCAACTTGACCAAATTTGTATCTTTGTTCAGATTCGTAATGCTTTTTGCCTTGCAATAGCTCTTTGTTGACTTCCCATGCTTGATAGCTTTGATAAGCGTAAAGAGCAGCTAGCGCGGCAAATGCAATCAGCATTCCTTCCATATTCAAGAACTTTGATTGCATCAATCGCCAAGCAAGTACACCGAGTGCAAAAATCAGTCCCAAGTTAGAAACCATGTAAGCCCAAAAGCTTTTAACACTGGTAACTTCCATGCCGCCGCTTTTCTTAGGACGCTTATAAACCTGTCCGCTAGGAGTATCTTGAGCGCTAAAAAAGTAGACAACTCCATACACAGCAGCCATAACTCCTGAAGCAGCGATCGCAAACCGCCAGTTCAATGGGTCTTTTGTGGCAGGATTTGCCAACATGAAAGCAGAACCAGCCGCAATTAAAGGCAATGCGGTTTTGGCTCCGAATGCTCCAAAATTTCCCCAGCCACCATAGATTCCTTCTGCAATCCCAATTTCTTTAGGTGGGAACCATTCAGAAACCATCCGAATACCGACCACAAAACCAGCACCGACCAGTCCCATCAATAATCGGCTAATCACCAGTTGATTAAAGTCTTGAGCCATTGCTGTTGCAAAACTGGGGATTATCGCGAAGACCAATAACGAGGAGAAAGTAATCCGAGGACCATAGCGATCGAGAACCATGCCCACAATAATACGAGCAGGAATTGTCAGCGCGAGGTTGCAAATGCCGATGATGCCAAGGTTTTCTTTTGTTAGTAAGCCTTCGGATACCCATGTAGTCTGGAATGGGACAAAGTTAAACCAGCAGACAAACGTAAGAAAAAAGGCAAACCAAGTCAGGTGCAAAGTGCGATACCGACCTTTAAACGAAAAGAGTTCTCTAAGCATGAAAATCTAAGTAGGTATAAGTAGGGGATGGAATGTCGGTGATGGAGTTAAATTGAGATGTTCTTGAAGATATCAATCAAAGAAGGCGAATCGATTTTGCCATCTTTTCTAGTTTGGCAATCTGCATACTGCTAGAAGTTACGCACTTAGATATCAATGCTGCTGAGCTTGCGATCGAAACGCTTCTTTGAGTCAAGTTACAGACTGCTGAGACAACGATTAGTATTCTTCGTTACCGATTTGCTAGCCACTATGCAAAAAAGCTGCAAATCTATGCGGTTATTACAATAACTGCTAAAGCAATAAAGTAAGGGCAGCGGAAAATATTGCCCTTACTTTATCGATCCTTTATAAACTGTGATTAAACCGTGGCGGTTGCCATGTCAGTGAGATGCGAGAATTTAGCGGTGGCTAAGAACTGGAGTGGGTCAGTTGGGTCGAATACAGTACCGTCAATGAATGTAATCGGAGCCATTGAAGTTGGGGCGATCGCCACTTCCAAATCCCCTGCGGCTTGGCGGTAGACATCAGTTTGCACCACTCTATCTAAGATTTCTTGATAATTCTCAGGAAAAGGCGCTATTCCCCAACGAGCCATCTGAGTAAGTATCCAAGTCTGTTCATCAATACGAGGCATATTATCGAGTAAGAATTGAGTAATATCTGTAAGGTATAAAGTCTTGCCATGCCCTGTTGGTAAGGGAGCGGCAAAACCAGGTCTCACAAATTTAGGATCAAGGTTGAGGTATTGGGGCTTACAAATCACTTCTAGCAATTCATCCCGATTGCTCGCGATTTGGCAAAACTGGCAAGCTTCTAGTAAAGCCTTGACAAGAGCAAGGTGGGCATTCGGATATTGCTTTGCCCAATCTTCTCTCACACCCAATACCTTTTCTGGGTGATTTGGCCAGATATCGATATCGGTCGCAACAATAAATCCTGCATTTTCTTGAATAGCGCGCGAGTTCCACGGCTCTCCCACGCAATAGCCCAAAATGTTGCCTGCGATCAGATTGGATACCATCTGTGGTGGTGGAATTACGATAATTTCCACATCGTGATCGGGATCGATATCGCCACTGGCTAGCCACTGGCGCAACATCAAATTGTGCATCGAAGCGACATGCACCATTCCAAATCTTAGGGTTTGTTTGTCTTTATTTGCATCAATAAATTGCTTGAGGCTGACTAAATCTCGAACCCCTGCATTGTAAAGTGAGCGACTGAGCGTAATCGCGTTACCGTTGCGGCTGAGAGTGAGAGAGGTGATCGTTGGTAAGGGAGGTTGGTTATCTATGCCGAGGGTCATTGCTAGTGGCATTCCTGTCACCATTTGAGCAGCATCTAGTCGACCGTCTCTAACCCCTTCCGCGATCGCTTTCCAGCTATGTTCTTTGGTTAGAGCTATTTCCAGTCCATACTTGGCAAATAAACCTTTTTCTAAAGCGATCGCCAATGGCGCACAGTCTGTAAGCGGGATAAAGCCAATTGTGAGATTGGTTTTTTCGATGTTGCCAAGACTGATCGCGGCAGTATTCTTATGCTTGATTCGTTCTAGTTTGATCTGCTTCTGGCGATCAAGGAAATTAACAATTTCGCCCCTAAGTCGATAATAGTTGGGATGATTGACTGACTCTAGACGCTTGCGAGGGTGTGGCAAGTCAACAGTGAGGACTTCGCCGATTTTTGCTTCAGGTCCGTTCGTCATCATGATAATGCGATCGCTTAGCAACAAAGCCTCATCGACATCGTGAGTAATCATCACCGCCGAGATTTGGCTTTCTGTGCAAATCTGCATTAATTTTTCTTGCAATCGCCCTCTAGTCAAAGCATCTAAGGCTCCGAAGGGTTCGTCTAACAATAAAATTTTTGGCTTAATTGACAAAGCGCGGGCGATTCCGACCCGTTGTTTCATGCCGCCCGAAATTTCTCTGGGATACTTATCAGCTGCGTGACCTAAACCGACTAGATCAATATTTTCCTGAATAATGCGGCGGCGATCTGACTTCGGTAAATCTTTGAGAACTCGATTAACTGCCAGCCCAATATTTTGCCGCACCGTTAGCCAAGGTAATAGCGAATGATTTTGGAACACTAACATCCGATCAGGTCCTGGTTCAGTAATTTCTTTCCCTTGCAAGACAATACCGCCAGAAGTTGCTTTGTCTAAGCCTGACAAAATATTTAAAACTGTCGATTTTCCGCAACCAGAATGTCCAATGATCGAGACAAATTCGCCTTCTTTCATCTCGAAGTAAACATCTTTGATCGCCACATATGGAGACCCATTTCTAGTTTTGAAAACCCGACTAACGTAATCAATTTCTAAGAATGTCATAGTAGATTCTCAATAGTCAAGTGATAGCCAAGTGTTTGATAAAAGCCAAATAAAAGCCTAAGACTACTCCGCTTCATCAGCGAGTGCAAAGCGATCGTACAAAAATTCCAAAATGTAATTGCGAAGACTGTAATAGCGAGGATCATCAGCGATCGCTTTGCGATCGCGAGGACGCGCAAAGGGAACCTCGATGATTTCCGCAATATCAGCGGCAGGTCCATTGCTCATCATCACAATGCGATCGGCGAGAAAAAGTGCTTCATCGATTTCATGGGTGATCATCAGAGCCGTGACCCGATTTTCGCGCCAAATTTCTAGCAATTGCTCCTGTAGTTCTTCGCGAGTCATTACATCCAACGCGCCAAAGGGTTCATCAAGGATCAGCACCTCAGGACGAATAGACAAGGCTCGCGCGATCGCGACTCTCTGACGCATACCACCCGAAAGCTCTTTCGGTCTCTTATGCATTGCTTCAGTCAAGCCCACCATTTCCAGACTATCTTTAGTGATTTTGAGCTTTTCTTCCTTAGATTTGTCTTTAAAAACCTGCTTCACTGCAAGATAAACATTCTCAAAAGCAGTCATCCACGGCAAAAGAGAATAGTTCTGGAAAATCACCATCCGATCTGGTCCTGGTCGAAGAATTGGTTTTGACCGCAAACAAATCTCTCCAGAAGAAGGCTTGTTAAAACCAGCAACCATATTGAGAAGTGTAGATTTACCGCAGCCAGAGTGACCAATTATGCAAATAAATTCACCTTCATAGACCGTCAAGTTCACATTCTCCAAGACAGTATAAGGTCCCTGAGGAGTTGGATAGACCTTAGAAACTTTGTCTATGACTAGAAAAGGGTCTTGATTTTTTGACTGAATATTGTTTGGAAGATCAAGAGTCTGCATAGGAAATTGATAGATAAGGATCAGGAAGAAAAAGAGCAGGAAGAAGTTGAAATCACATTGAAAACACTAATCGGAAACATTAATTGGAGACACTAGGAATCAGCCTGAGCTACCAACTTACTAAGATAGAAAATGACTTTATCAAGCAGGAAGCCCACTAAGCCAATATAGAACAGTGACAAGATTAATTCACTACTTTTTTGACTGTTATAGCTATCCCAGATAAAGAAGCCAATGCCCACACCACCTGTCAACATCTCAGCTGCCACGATCGCCAACCACGACAGACCGACCGCAATCCGTAAACCCGTGAAAATATAGGGTGCGGCGGAAGGCATCAAGATCGTGATGAAATAATCAAACTTGCTCAAGCGCAAGACTCGGGAAACGTTGCGATAATCTTGAGGTACTTGTTGTACACCGACTGCGGTATTCATCAAGATTGGCCAAATCGAAGTCACAAAAATCACGAATAGAGCAGCAGCTTCGGTAACGTCCAGACCGATTGTCTTAAGAGACTCGTTTACGCCTTGAAAAGCAGACATCGCGATCGGGAGCCATGCTAAAGGTGGGATAGTCCGCAAAACTTGAAAGATAGGATCAAAGGCTCTATATAAAAATACATTTGTGCCGATCGCTATGCCGAGGGCAATTCCCACAACCGCTGACACCGAATAACCGATTGCCACGCGGCGAAGGCTAACTAGGGTTTTGACACCTAGCCCTTTGTCAATTGTGACCTTCT
>JAYTWB010000303.1:0-6520 GCA_043743655.1 Cyanobacteriota bacterium
AACAACCCATTTGGTTTTTAGGTTACTTATGCCTAGCTACTTACTAAAAAAGTTTATTTTTAATATGGAACTATTTGATTTGGTCGATGCTTCTCTTAGTGTGTCGATTAATGTGTCTAGCGATCGCTTTGTGAGCGTCCTAGTTGATTGTATTGGCATTGATGATTTGCTTACTTATCGCGTGCCTGAAGATATTGAAATCCAAGTTGGTGATATTCTTAGTGTTCCATTGGGTAATCGCCATGTGGGTGCGATCGCTTTACAAATTGCTAATAGCTCGACAATTATTGATACAGAAATTAAACCAATTAGCGCAGTTGTTAGTTCAGGAATATTCCCGAAAACCTATTGGCAGATGCTAACTCGCACAGCCGATTATTATCGAACTCCGCTTATCCAGACTGTCAAAACTGCACTCCCACCTAAGTTATTAGATCAATCTCATTATCGAATTAAAGTAAAATATGAGAATTTGGTGCCGCCTGTGGCGGCATCAAATTCTCAATTAAAATTATCTAAAACAGCACAAATAGTTTGGGATTTTTTGCAAGAACATAAGTCTAACCCTAAGGGAATTAGCCGCCGTTATATCCGCCAAAAGCTCGGTAAATATGCAAGTTCAGGCTTAAAGGAACTTCAAAAAATAGAACTGATTGAAACAATCTTAGAGTTGCCAAATCGCCCGCAGCCAAAGTATGAAGATATGGTTATCTTATTAAAAAGTCCCGATCATGAGATTACATCAAGGCAAGCAGAAATCCTGACGATTTTGCAGCATCAAGGTGGGGAATATTTAAAAATTCAATTATGTAAAATTGCCAAAACGACAACGGCAACACTGCAAACTCTTGCAGATAAAGGATATGTAGCGATCGCCAAACGAGAATCTTTACGTTTAGGCGGTAAAAGTCATACAGTCACACGCGATCGCGCAAAAGCTCTCACGCCTGATCAAGATTTAGCTTTACAACAAATATTTAAAGCGATTTCTGCTCAAACCGCGCCACAATTTCTATTGCATGGAGTCACCGGCTCAGGCAAAACTGAAGTGTATTTGCAAGCGATCGCGCCTATCCTTCAAGCTGGTAAATCGGCTTTAGTACTGGTTCCTGAAATTGGCTTGACTCCTCAGCTTACCGATCGCTTTCGAGCAAGATTTGGCGATGCGAAAGTGAATGTGTATCATAGTCAACTATCAGAAGGAGAGCGATTTGATACATGGCGATTAATGCTCACGGGTGAGGCGCAAATTGTGATTGGCACCCGATCAGCCGTATTTGCACCGCTTGCTAATTTGGGCTTGATCGTCATGGATGAAGAGCATGACCATAGTTTTAAGCAAGATCAACCACAGCCCTGCTATCACGCTCGGACGATCGCCCAATGGCGATCGCAGCTAGAAAACGTGCCGCTTGTACTGGGTTCCGCAACTCCTTCGGCAGAAATGATCTATGCTCAAAAAGAGAATAATTGCATCTATCTAGCGATGCCTAATCGAATTGGCTATAAACCAATGCCACCTATCGAAGTTATCGACATGCGCGATGAATTTAAAGCTGGCAATTATTCGATTTTGAGTCGCAAGTTGCAAGATGCGATCGCGAAAATGTTAGAGAGCAAACAGCAAGGAATTCTATTTATCCATCGGCGTGGATTTAGTACTTTTGTTTCTTGTCGTTCTTGTGGCTTTGTGGTCGAATGTCCTAACTGCGATGTTTCGCTGTCTTATCACGATCCGATCTCTCCAACCTCACACCAACCCCATTCAGCACCCAATTCGGCACATTTACGTTGTCACTATTGCAACTACATCCAAATCCAACCCAAAGCTTGCCCTCAATGTGGTTCACCATATTTTAAACATTTTGGTAGTGGTACTCAGAAGGTTGAACAGGAACTCGCGAAACTGTTCCCTAATATTCGTCTGATTCGTTTTGATAGTGATACCACCCGTAATAAGGATCAGCATCGATTGCTAATCGATCAGTTCCGTTCAGGCGCAGCTGATTTATTAGTTGGTACTCAGATGTTGACCAAAGGTTTAGATATTCCCCAAGTTACGTTAGTTGGTGTTGTTTCGGCGGATGGATTATTAAATTTTTCCGATTATCGAGCAGGGGAGAGAGCCGCGCAAACACTGTTGCAAGTAGCGGGTCGAGCGGGACGCGGAGAAGAAGATGGCAGAGTGCTGATGCAAACTTATACGCCCGAACATCCTGCTATGCAAGCGGTACAAAGCTATCAGCTAGAAGCATTTATGCAAACAGAGCTAGAAATGCGCGAGGCTTTGCGCTATCCACCCATGGGTCAAATGGTGTTGATTCATCTCAGTAGTGAGAGTGCGATCGCTGTTGAGAAGTCAGCAGATGAGTTAGCCGAATATCTACGGCAATTAGATCATGATTGGGATGTATTGGGAGCAACTCCTGCCACGATCGCTAAAGTCGCCAATCGCTATCGCTGGCAGATTTTACTAAAATTTGCTCCCGAAATTTTGCCTAATGTGCCGAGTTTAGAAGAGTTGCGAATGTTGGTAAATTCTAAAGCCGTGAGAGTCGCGATCGATGTTGATCCATTGACAATCTTGTAAAGCAGATGATTTTGTAAAGCAGATATAAGTACAGAGGGTTGTTGCTTTGGCTTCAGCGGCTTATACGCTAAGATATTGTTCTTAGGTTATTTCAAGGCAATCATGATTCCAGAATCGGGCGAAGGGTTTAAATCGGGCTTTGTGGCTTTAGTCGGACGACCAAATGTTGGTAAGTCTACTTTGCTGAATGCGCTCATTGGTCAAAAAATTGCGATTACTTCGCCCACAGCCCAGACTACACGCAATCGCTTGCGCGGGATTTTGACATTGCCCGAAGCGCAAATTGTTCTAGTTGATACGCCGGGGATTCATAAGCCACATCATTTGCTCGGACAAACAATTGTCAGAAATGCAATCGGAGCAATCTCTTCAGTCGATATGACAGTTCTGCTGGTTGATGCTAGCGATCGCATGGGAACGGGCGATCGCTTTGTCGCGGAGACGATCTTGCAAAGCAAAGTTCCTACAATTTTGGGTCTCAATAAAATTGATATACTCAGTGATGAGTCGGGAGATACTTTTACGGGCTATGAAAGTTTTGCCGCAGAACATGGTTGGCAAGTTGCCAAGTTTTCATCGATTACGGGTGAAGGATTGACAGCTTTGCAGTCTATGATCTGCGATCGCTTACCACTTGGACCTTATTACTATCCACCTGATTTAGTCACCGATCAGCCTGAACGCTTCATTATGGGCGAATTGATTCGCGAACAGATATTATTACTTACCCGCGAAGAGATTCCGCATTCGGTGGCGATCAGTATCGATCAAGTTGATGAGCAGCCCAAAATCACCCGAGTAATGGCGACTATCCATGTAGAACGTGATTCTCAGAAGGGAATCTTGATTGGGAAGAAAGGACAAATGCTGAAGGAGATTGGTACACAGGCGAGACTCCAAATGCAGAAGATGATCATGGGTTCTGTGCATTTAGAGATGTTCGTCAAGGTTCAACCCAAATGGCGATCGTCTCGTTTTCAGCTATCTGATCTCGGCTATCGAGTAGAATAATCTTATTTTTAAAGCCATGACAGTCCAACCCCCATCCGATAACGCGCCGCCGAGTAAACCTAAAGACGAACCAATATTATGTCCTCATTGCTTGCGTACTGCTAGCAATGGAATTAAATGTCAAGGTATTTGTGTCGCTGATAGCAGTTATTAGATTTCATTGCCTAGCCAAATTCTTGCGCCCCACATAGTGACCAAGAGCAGCAATAAAATGATATCGCGAGGAATTAGTTTGAGGGGGTTCCAAACTACAACATGAGTATTAGGAGTCGTAAAACCGCGTACTTGCATCGCATTTGCTGTCTGTTCAGCACGGATGAAGAGATTATCTATTAGGCGTTCGGCAAGGACTAGCCAGATTTGGGTGGTACGTTTGAAGCCCAGCTTTTTCCAGTTAATAGAACGAGTTCGCATCGCTCTACCGAGGTTTTGGACTTCTTCTAGAACTAACGGCACAAAACGGAGTGCAAGAGTCAAGGTGAGAACTATTTCCACCACAGGAACTTTGAATGCTTTTAATGGAGAAAATATTGCAGCGATCGCCGCGGTGATTTCTTCGGGAGCCGTGACCAGTAGAAATAGGGTTGGTGCATAGAGATAAGTGAAAATCAGCGTGCAAACGCGCACGCCCAAATCGAGGGATTTACGCGTAATTGTGATACTGCCTGCTTTCCAGATTACATAATTGTAAGGACTTGGCTGCGGCAACTTGAGCGTTAGTATTGGAGCGATTATTGCCTTGTCATTTGTGACATTTACTTCAGGAATAGGACGGCGCGGCTGGGCGTTTATATTGAAACCATCAGGAGATATGGTGGCGATCGCTAAAGTCATAAATCCCAGCAACAACAATATCCCCATTTGCTGTTTCCAAACTCGCATCGGAATCTGTGAGGCAAATGTGAGGATGATTAGCAAAACCGCGATCGCAATCCGCCAAAGCCCATTAGCTTGAATTGGCGACAACAAAAAGGTGAGCAATCCAAATAATTTAATGCGCGGATCAAGTCGATGCAGCCATGTAATCGGTTGTTCGAGATAAAGTCCAATGGGAAGCGATCGCAGTATATCCACTATTTTCTGATATTCTTCGGAAATATAATTCTATCAGTCTACAATATACCCAGACCAAATACCAAGACCAAGAGAAGCACCACTTCGTCTTGGGGAAAACTCTTTAGCGATCGCCATGACCATTGACTCCGAACAATTATTAGAACTTGCGCTCAAATCTGGAGCCGAAGCTGCGGAAGTATACGCATCAAGCTCAGTTTCGCGTCCTGTATTTTTTGAGGCAAATCGACTCAAACAGCTAGAGAGTATTGATTCTGAAGGGGTGGGATTACGAATTTGGCAAGATGGTCGAGTGGGTTTGGCGATCGCTTATGGAGCAGTTGAACCTGTGGACTTGGTGGCACAAGCGATCGCTCTGAGCGCCCTCAATGAGCCAGAGGAAATTTTATTACGCGACTCGACTGTCTCTGACTATCCCAAACTTTATGGACAAGAAGTCAGCGTTGAGCAAATGGTTGATTGGGGACGGCAAGCGATCGCGCTGGTGCGAGATCAGCATCCTGACGCGATCTGTGGCGCTGAGTGGGACTGTGGTCGCGAAACAGTGCGGATTATCAATAGCAAAGGACTGGACTGTGGCTATAGCGATATTACGGTGGATGGCTCTCTGAGTGCAGAGTTGACGCGCGGCGATGATTTTCTTAATGTTTGGTATGGTCAATCAGAACGCGGTAATTTGCTGCCTGAGCCGATCGCCCAAAAAGTATTGCAATCTCTAGCTTGGGCGCAGAAAAATATCAAAGCGCCATCGGGGAAAAAAGTGCCTGTGATTTTCACCGCGAAAGCCGCCGATTTATTGTGGGGCGTGGTGGCGATCACGATGAGTGGGCGACAGGTGCAGCAAAAAGCTACGCCTTGGCTAGACAAAATCGGACAACCCGTAATTTCTGATATTTTCAGCGTCAGTCAGCATCCAGACTTTGGGGTTTATAGCTCACCTTTTGATGATGAAGGCACATCCACGCAGGAAAAAACTTGGATTGATCGCGGTGTTTTGCAAAGCTTTTATGGCGATATGCGTACTTGTCAAGAATTGGGAATTGTGGCGACAGGCAACGGATTCCGTGGTGATTTGGGTAATTATCCTAGTCCAGGTTTATTTAATCTAGCGATCGCAGCTAATCAAACTATTCAGGGCGACATTTTGGAACTAGCCGCAACTTTAAAAAACGGATTGATTGTCGATCAAGTTTTAGGTGACGATACCGATATATCAGGCGATTTTTCGATCAATGTCGATTTGGGTTATCGTGTCAAAAATGGCGAAATCATCGGACGGGTCAAAGACACAATGCTGTCAGGAAATGTCTATACTGCGCTAAATCAGATCATAGCGGTGGCAAGCGATCGGCAATGGCAAGGCTCTTTATACGTCCCTGCGATGATCGTTGCAGGACTATCGATCATTAGCCGTGAATAGAAAGCAAATAGAAAGTAGAGAGAGCGCTCTCTCTACTTTCTAGGTTATAATATCTGCGTTACTACCAAAAAAAGTAACTTTTGGGGCTGTGGCTCAGTTGGATAGAGCAAGCGCCTCCTAAGCGCTAGGTCATCGGTTCGATCCCGATCAGTCCCGTTAATTAAGACCGTTATGTAGTAATGGTTTCGATTGTGATAAATTTAGGAGATAAAAAAATGAAAGCTAGCTTCTCTCAAGATGCCAAAAGATCAGTTACATTTAGCTTAGATGCTTGCTATACAGGTTTCTATCTATGGATAGGTAGTTTCACATTACGGATAGGTGGTATTGATGTTAGTGAGTCTGGTAGTCCTTACTTTTACCCTTACTTAGTACCTACTTCTATAGGTTTTGGATTTGCTTTGCCTAATTACTTCTCTTGGCAC
>JAYTWB010000304.1:0-3761 GCA_043743655.1 Cyanobacteriota bacterium
GATGGACTAAAGGATCGCCATAAACTTCAGACGTTGAGGCAAGAAAAATTCGCGCTTTCCACTTCTTGGCTAAATCCAACATGTTTAGCGTTCCCAAAAAATTGGTCTTAGCTGTTTTAACTGGATCGAATTGATAATGCACAGGTGAAGCAGGGCAAGCAAGATGATATATCTGATCGACATTATCAATCTCAATTGGATAGATAATGTCATGCTCGATTAGCTGGAAATCAGGGTTTTCTATCCATTGAATGTTATTAGATTTTCTGCCCGTATAGAGATTGTCGATACATACAACCGTATGTCCCGCTTCCATCAATCGATCAACTAAGTGCGATCCAATGAAGCCCGCGCCGCCAGTAACTAAAATTTTCATGTTTATCTTCTAAAGATGTTGGTGATCAAAGAATATGGATTGATAATGTTGCCCAGAAATCGAGTTGTCGAGTTCAAAAGATTTGAACCAAATGATGTACGCACAACAATCACATCGCGATCGCGCAATCCTGGATTAGACTCTTCACTTAGTGGAAGATTGAGGTCAGCCACAAGATCACGGCGCATCACTGAACCATCGGGATTGATCCGATAAAGCTCGACCGCGCGCCAGTCGGCATCATTTGTTAATCCACCTGCATACGAGATCGCCTCGGTAAATGAGCTATTGGGTCTAAGCTGAAGAGGACCTGGTCGCACCGCTTCTCCCACCACCTGCACTGTAATTGCTGTCGGCGAAAATGTCGCTTTAGCAACTTGCAAGTATTCGCTAGGATTAGTTTTTTCGAGACGCGGGACGGTAATCAGGTCACCATCTGTGAGCGTAATATCTTGACTAAGGTCGGCTTTTGTAATCAAATCCAGTAAGTTTGCTTTAACGATCGTGCGTTGTCCTTTATCGTTTAAACGCGAAATCTGCACATTGCGAATATCGGCAATTTCAGTAACTCCATTTGCTGACTGCAACGCTCGACTGAGAGTAACTGGACCGCCGCCTGAAGTTCCTGCCCCAGTGGTTGCGCCTGTCAGACCAGTTGAAAGGACACCATTGCGTGAATAGACTAAAGTTTGTGGACCAATTCGGTTTACTTCTCCCACGATCGCTACTTGAATCGTAAAAGTATCAGGCGAGAAAGTGGAATTGCTGACAATACGACTCTGTGATGCACTTGCCTGAGTTAATGGCGGCACCAGAATCGAATCTCCATCTAAAATACGAATATCTTGACTAATATCACCTTGTTCCAGTAAAGATTGCAAATTTACTTTAATAATGCGGCGACCTGAAGCACCATCACGGCGCGAGATTTGAATATTGCTAATATCAGCTCTCGATGTAATCCCTGATGCTGTCTCTAGCGCTCTGGTTAGAGTCGCGGCGTTACTACCTGAACTCGCTGTACCGACATAACTTAAGAATCTTGGTCCAGGACGATTTACTTCTCCTACAATCGCAATATTTAGAGGACGAGCAGAAAGCAAAGATATGTTGACAATATTACGAACCAAAAATGGATTCAGTTTGTCTCGAAGTAGAGCGTTTGCTTCATCTAGTCCTAATCCTTCTAGTTTGACGGCTCCAATCAAGGAAATATTGATTGTTCCATCTGGAGCGATCGTTTGAGTTCCTGATAGTTCAGGAACATTGAAAACATCAATCTTGATACTATCTCCAGCCCCTAAAGTGTAACGAAACGTGTCTTGAGAATCACTCACACTTAGAGTTGGCACCCCATTATTAAACCTAGTCAATGGCTTAAGATTCGAGTTTACAGGCTCTGGAGATATTGGTAATGACGGATTAGCTCTTTCGACTGTCGTAGTTTGTGCCCAACTAGGCAAAGGAGAACATGCCATCAATGTAAATAGGATTACCTGACCAAATTGAGATATACGCATAAAACTACTCCTTAACCCAACCATCTAATCATGAAAAACTCCATACCTGCCATAATACTAAGTAGCTAAGCATAAGTAACCTTAAAACTTAGAAGCGTGGGCTGACCTCGTAGTGGACGAACCACGCTTCTAGGTTTTGATTTTTTTGATGCTTAGCTTGCCTAAAAGCATTTTAACTGCAAATATCTTAAAGACTTTTGCAGTAATTGTATCAGTACGCTAAATAGTTTACCCAGTAATTCCTGAGAACCTAATACGATCGCCTCAGGTTATTTTTATTTATTTTACAGATTAAATTTAATTAATGTTTACTGGACTTGTACAAACTATTGGCTTCATCGAACAGCGCGATCGCGATCGCCTTGTGATTCATTGTCCTGATCTTGTTGCCAATATTGCGATCGGTGACAGCATTGCCGTTAATGGCGTGTGCCTTACTGCCACTAAAGTTTTGCCAACAGGTTTTATGGCTGATGTCTCACCTGAAACTTTAGGACGAACTAACTTGAGCGATCGCCAATTAAAGTATGTCAATCTCGAAACGGCTCTAGCCGTTGGTGATAAAATCGGCGGACATTTTGTGTCAGGACATATTGATGGAATCGGTAAGCTATGCGATCGGGTGATTCTTGGCAACTCATGGGAGCTTAGTTTTGAGGCCATACCCGAAGTTGCACGTTACATTGTATTCAAAGGCAGCATTGCCATTAATGGGATCAGCCTCACAATTTCCTATTGCAATGACTCAGGCACAAATTTTCGGGTTGCCGTTATTCCGCTTACTTACGACAACACCACTTTAAAATATTTGGATATTGGTAGCTCAGTCCATTTAGAAGGTGACTTACTTGGTAAATATGTCGAAAAATTCCTCAAGGCTGGGAATAGTCATGCTTTTGCTCACCATAATTCCTCAATTACTCCAGAATTTCTTATTGAGCATGGTTGGTAAAGCTAAGGATACTGATCTAGGCGATCGCTTTGTCCCCATGATTGATAGTCAGGTCGAGGGGCGCAAAGTCTATGACTATGCTCTAGAAGGACTGCGCGGACTCGCGGCGATCTGGGTTGCTTACTCACATATTTTTTTCTATGAATTTAAACTTGATCCTGCTTACCACCCAGGATTTTCCTTTGGCTATTTATTTAATGCGGCTCACGGTGGCATTTTAATTTTCTTCGCACTTTCTGGCTATGTGATTGGCTTAACTAATCAGCTACCATTCTCTAAAAATAATGCCATTCGTTATTTGTTAAGACGGTTTATTCGTTTATATCCTATCTATATAGTTGCGATTCTTTTGGCACTAATTGCTGAACCGACAGATAGTTGGAAAACTATCCTCGGCAACTTGTTTTTTTTGCAATCAGCTTTATCAGCGCTACTATCAGGCAATGGAGTCTTATGGACACTCCACTATGAGGTGATCTACTACATTGTTTTCTTAGCTATTTGGTATTTTCGTCCTAAAGTTGTGCCATTAATTGTCGGAGCGCTGATAGTGTCTGGTCTATCATCACTAATTCCTGCGTTCCCAAAAATCATTTCAGGCTATGCCGCAGGCTGGGTATTTTGGCTATTTGGACTTTGGCTAGCTTGGAAAAAACCGCGCTCAGAGCATCTTACTAAATCTCCACTATTTACTTATATCTTGCTTTACATCGCCACTGACAAATTAGAAATTGGCAAGATTATCGCCAAAGATGTAGGACTAGCCACGACAAAGCTTGCAGAAATTAGCATCACCGATTTCGTCTACTTTCCCTTGTGCGCGCTGCTATTTGCATCGCTCACACAAAGACGCTTACCTTACTTTCGATGGTTTAGCGCGATCGCGATCGCTTTTCCCTTAGCTCATGTCAGT
>JAYTWB010000305.1:0-5470 GCA_043743655.1 Cyanobacteriota bacterium
CACTTATATTTCGGGTTTTAATTTGTCCTAGCGATCGCTTTTTGGCTGAGATAGCGATCGCACAACACTAAAGCCACCATCGCCTCGACCATCGGCACAGCGCGCGGCAGTACACAAGGATCATGACGACCTCGACCTGTGAGCGTGGTATCTTCTCTTGAGACAGATACCGTATTTTGTTCTAAGAGAATAGTAGCAGTCGGCTTGAAAGCAACCCGAAGAATAATATTCTCTCCATTAGATATTCCACCTTGAATACCACCCGAATTATTAGTGCGCGTGCGAAGGCGATCGCCTTCCATGTAAAACTCATCGTTATGTTCGCGACCAGTTAAGAGAGTTCCATTAAAGCCTGAACCAATCTCAAAACCCTTGCTGGCAGGCAGAGACATGACTGCTTTAGCAAGGTCGGCTTCCAATTTGTCAAAAACAGGATCGCCCAAACCAACAGGGACATTTCGGGCTACACATTCGATGATTCCGCCGACCGAGTTTCCCTCGCGGCGGATTTTGTCGATGAAGTCAATCATTTCTTCGGCGATCGCAGGCTCAGGGCAGCGCAAGATATTGCTTTCCACTTGCTCCATCGTGACTGTATTTGGATCAATATCGAGCGCGATCATATCTTTGACCTGCTTGACATAGGCGATGATTTCTACACCTGCGGCTTGTTTGAGGATTTTTTTGGCGATCGCACCCGCCGCAACTCGCCCGATTGTTTCGCGGGCAGATGATCGACCGCCGCCTTGCCAATTGCGAATCCCATATTTTGCTTGATAGGTAGCATCGGCATGAGATGGGCGGAATTTTTCCGCCATTTCCGAATAGTCTTGACTGCGCGCATCTTTGTTCTGCACCAAAATCATGATTGGTGTGCCGAGAGTCTTGCCCTCAAATACCCCCGATAAAATCTGAGCGCGATCATCTTCACGGCGCGGCGTAACGATTTTGCTCTGCCCTGGTTTACGGCGATCGAGATCGATTTGAATATCAGCTTCGCTAAGCTCAAGTTGTGGTGGACATCCATCGATGATCGCTCCCACGCCACCGCCGTGAGACTCCCCAAATGTCGTGACGCGAAATAAATCTCCGAAGGTACTGCCCATGTTTAAATTTTGAATCCTAAAAAGCGAGTAATAGCCAAAAATTGGCTATTTTGACCATTAAGTAGCTAGGCATAATTAAAACCCAAAACCAGAGGTTGTCCCGCCCGCTACGCGGGCGGAACAACCCTTTTGGTTTTTAGGTTACTTATGTCTAGTTACTTACCTATTTTAACGTTCTACAACCCATAAAAAAAGAGAGTGATTTACACTCTCTTTTTAAAAAACAGTAAAAACAGACTTTCAAACAGGCTAGGGGGGACTCTAACCCACGACCGATCGCTTAGAAGGCGATTGCTCTATACAACTGAGCTACTAGCCCAAATAATTCACAGCTTATTATAATACAGCAACAATTAGCTTTTTTGTATAGTTTGCGATCGCAAACCCCAAATAGAGAGTAGACAGCGCATCACACCATTTACTCTCTATTTGGTTTTGTATAGTTTGCGATCGCAAATGAACGCTCAAGATGTTTTTTGAGTTAAGGTAATGAATTGTGATAGAAACTTTTTGGTTAGTAATTTAATGATGGATAGTACATTAGCGATCGGATATCTGGGCGCGTTAGTCCTGCTACTCGTAGGAGTTATCTGGTTAGTTATCCGCCAGATTTTAAAAGCGCGTAGTTTAGAAAATGTAATTTCTGATCTGCAACCTAAGTTACAAAAGGAAAAGGGCAGTCCCGATGAATATTACCAACTTGGTAGTGTTTATTTACGAAAAAAACTCTATGCCCAAGCGATCGCCTTGTTTAATAAGGCTCTAAAGGAAGGTGGAGACAATAATCCTGAAGTTTATAACGCGTTAGGATTTTCCTATTTTTCGCAAGAACAGTATGACCTCTCGATCAAGAATTATAAAGAAGCGATCGCCTTACAATCTGGCTATATAACTGCAATTAACAATCTCGGTCATGCCTATGAAAAGAAAAAGCTACTACCTCAAGCAATCGAGATGTATGAGCAAGTGGTGAAACTGGATGACAAAAACGAAAATGCCAAGCGCAGACTGAATTCTCTTCGCAAGCAAGTTATCCCAACTAGTTAACCAACATAAAAATTACAGCGCTTTGCGCTTTCAAAAAATTATCTGTACGCTGTAACCGCCATAAAAAAGCCCCTGCTAAGGGGCTTTTTTATGGTTCAATCAGTCCACCGCCGAGCAGCAAATCGCCACGATAGAATACAGCCGCTTGTCCAGGAGTAATACTAAATTGTGGCTCATCAAAAACGATTCTTGCCCGATCGCCTGTCAATGGGATCACCGTTGACAAGGCTGGCTCAGTCCGATAGCGGACTTGGACTTCGGCACGAAAAGGAGTATCGGTCGGTGCGATCGATACCCAATTTAGCTGATTAATATTGCATTCTTTTTCATGAGCTTCAGCGCGATCGCCGACAACAACTTCATTTTTAACAGGATCGAGAGCGATCACATATAAAGGATTAGCCGCAGCTACACCCAAACCCTTGCGTTGACCGATTGTGTAGTGATATGTGCCATCATGCTCACCCAATACATTGCCCTGCGTATCTACGATTTTGCCCTGCATCGGCGTGAGATATTTATCAAGGAAGGCGCGCATTGAGCCATTGGCTTCCACGAGGCACAAATCCATACTTTCGGCTTTATCGGCAGTCGCTAAACCAAACTCAGCAGCGATTTGACGCGTCTCGATTTTGGTGCGATCGCCTAATGGAAACACACAGCAACTTAGTTCTTCTTGTCCGACTTCATATAGAAAATAAGATTGATCCTTGTTGCGATCAACAGCGCGGCGCAATTCATACCGTGCCGACTCAGGGTTAAAATTCAGCTTGGCATAATGCCCTGTCGCAATTTTATGAATACCCAGTTTTTCGCGAGCATAGTCCATCATGGGCGCAAACTTGACCGCTTTGTTGCAACGTGAGCATGGCAAAGGTGTCGAACCTGCGGCATAGCCTGTGACCAGATAATTAATCACACTTTGTTCAAAAGCATCGCGACTATCAACAATTTCGTGGGGAATTTCTAACTCTTCGCATAGACGCGCCGCGTCTACCATTCCGTCCGAACAGCATTGTCCCTTGCCTCGCATTAACCACAGGGTTAGACCCGTCACATCGTATCCAGCGCGATGCAATAGGGCGGCGGCAACAGAGCTATCGACTCCGCCTGACAAGCCAACCACTATCTTTTCTTTTACTTGTTTTGCGTTTGATTTTTCTGCGTTTGACATTTGTTGCGATCGAACCATTCGCCCTCTATTGTAGCTTTTTATCTGCCAATCAAGTCCACGATCGCATTAACTAACGTGTCATCATGAAAGCTGCTTTTGGTGAGGTAATAGTTTGCCCCAGCTTCCATACCCTGAATGCGATCGTCTTCGCGATCGCGATAGGACACAATAATCACAGGTAGGGTATTTAACTTTGGATGATCTTTGATTTGCTTGACCAGTTCTATCCCATTCATGCGCGGCATATCGATATCGCTGACCACCAAATCATAGGGATTGGTGCGAATTGCTGTCCATCCATCCATGCCATTTACGGCGACATCGACATCATAGCCACGATTTTGTAAGAGTTTGCGAGTCATTTCGCGTACCGTAATTGAATCATCGACTACTAAAATACGTTTGCGATCGCTACCTTTTACTTTTTTAGCTTTGTTGATATCCACAGGGCTTAATTGACCCGTGCTGAGGGCATTGTCAATGGAGCGCACTAAATCAGAAACATCAACGATGAGAACGGGCGATCCATCATCCATTAGAGCCGAAGCGCTGATATCTCGAACCTTGCCCAAGCGTGGATCGAGAGGGCGCACGACTAAATCTCGCTCACCGAGAAACTGGTCTACTAACAGCCCATAGGCATTAGCTTGATCACTAATCACGACTACACAGAGAGACTCGGAATCAGATAGTGTTTCTGGTAATTCGAGAATATGATGTGCGGCGATTAAGCCAATATTTTGACCATCTTTTGTAAAATATTGACGACCTTCGACAATATAAATATCAGATTTTTCGAGCTTGACGATACGATCTACTCTTGCGAGTGGAAAAGCGTAGGGTTCATCGGAAATTTTGACAATTAATGTCCTGACGACTGAGAGCGTGAGGGGAAGCTGAAAGTTGAAACTGGTGCCATTTTTTAATTGCGACATAGCGCGGATTGTGCCACCGACTTCCTGCACCATGCTTTTGGCGATATCTAAGCCCACACCACGTCCTGAGATTTCTGTTACCTGCTCTGTGGTTGAAAATCCTGATAGAAATAGAAATTCCATGATTTCCACTTCTGTGAGTTGAGCGGCGGTTTCAGGCGAAGCTAGATTGCGATCAATAACTTTTTGGCGAATGCGCTCAGGATCAAGTCCACGTCCATCATCAGAAACTGAGATCGCTAACATTCCACCGCGATGAAATGCTTCTAAGCGTACAGTTCCCTCAATCGGTTTACCTGCGAGTTCTCGCTCTTTGGGTGATTCAATGCCATGATCGACCGCGTTACGGATCATATGTGTAAGCGGTGCTTCTAGCTTTTTGAGAATGTCGCGATCTACGAGAGTGGACTGACCGACTATCTGGAGCTTGACTTGTTTATCCAATTGTCGTGATAGATCGCGCACCATGCGCGGGAAGCCCTGCACGCCATCCACAAATGGACGCATATGGGAGGCAATTACTTCTCGATAGAGGCGATCGCTTAAATTGGTGGTGCGGCGAGCATAAAGTTCTAATTCACTAAGGCGATCGGTAAGAATCTCGCGACATTCTTGAGCTTTGCGCCGTGCCGAATCGATCGCGTGCTGATTTTCAGAACTAATCGCGGTGTTTGCTAAAACTGTATGGATTGTTTCTAAGATTCTAGCTAGTTCTAATTGTCGAGACTTGAGGACGGTGAAAGAATCGGCAAAGGGTTGTAGCCAATTTGCTTCAACTAGCGATTCTCCTGCTAGTCCCATGATCCGATTCAAGTTCTCGGCAGTAACACGAACTACGCGATCGCTGGGTATGGCGATCGCTTCAAAAGTTACATTCTCCTGACGCAGCCCTTGCCCATTCTCTAGGCTTTGATCAACGTTGACTAAGGCTGATGGGCGGCGAGTATCAAAGTCGGTCGGCAATAGAGACGCGATCGCCTGACAACAAGCCTCAAACTGCCCCACTCGCTCAGTTAGCCAATCGCTCAAATCTATTTCGGCAACTTGGGCGATCGCTTGCAATAGGTCAACACCGCGCAGCAATACATCAATCTGATCGGAACCTAAGCTAATAATCTGGTTTTGCGCGGCGACAAAACAGTCTTCCATTACATGGGCTAAGTGGATAATTGCATCAAGAGAGACAATTCGTGCCGCCCCTTTAATCG
>JAYTWB010000306.1:0-4131 GCA_043743655.1 Cyanobacteriota bacterium
AACAACCAGCAACATTTGGTCGCCAAACTCCGATTACCGATAAATATGGTAATAATACTAAACTATGGTACGAAGAGATTAAGCGGCAATACTTTGCATCACGCTAGTGCGGTCTCCGATTGCGCAGAGTGCGTTACACTGCATTAACGCACTCTTTTAATGTTAATTATGTGAATCTTTCGTATAACAAATGTTTGTACGTTAACATACGATAATATCCATTCGTCCCAAACATCTTAAGGCTTTTCTGAGATTTCATTGACTCTCAAAATCGGTTGAATATTGCCCCGTAATAAAGCGATGAATGCTGGGAAACTTCCAATCTTCTGCTTCTGCATATAATCCATGTTGTACAGGATTGTAATGAATATAATCGCAATATAGGGCTTAGCCTCACTCGTCTCAGAAATGACGCTATATTAGAAGGCTTTGCATTTAGTATTAGCTTTGACTTATTTAGAAACACTTTCACCAGATACTTAGTACTAATTCCCAAGATGATAAGAGCATTTTGAGAATATCAAACCTCTTCTTTACTAAGTACCAAGTGATTTCTAGCCATGTTTCCCAACGATACGTCAGCAATAGATAATCTAGTAGATTTCGCATACTCCACCACTCCCCTAGAAACAGCTAGCCAGCCACAGCTTAAACCTACGCAAATTCTTTCACCTCAAGAATTAAATATTTTAAATGCGAAGTCTAATCTTAAAGGAACTTTGCAACTAGCGGTAAATCTGGCAATGATGTCGGGCAGTGGCTATCTATGGGGAGCAAATATGCAGAATATTAGCGATCGCTGGTACGTTGCGTTACCTGCATTAGTAATTTATGGATTTAGCCTTGCGATTATGTTTGCACCATTGCATGAATGTTGTCATCGCACTGCTTTCACGAATAATCAAGTTAATGATGTGGTGGCTTGGCTAGCGGGATTATTATCATTTTATAACAGTACTTTTTATCGTCTCTATCACAAGTGCCATCATCGATATACCCAAATTCCTGATAAAGACCCTGAATTAAGCGATCGCAAACCGACCAATTTTAGAGAATACATCATCGAAATTAGTGGGATTAATTGGTGGATCGGCAAGTTTCGGAGACATTTTCTGACGGCGATCAGTAACTTAGAAAATTGTCCATTTATTCCTGAAAGTTCTCGTGCGGAAGTGATTCTTTCCACTCGTTTACAGCTATTGGTTTATGCTGTGGCGATCGCTATTTCTATATTCTTTGGTCAACCTTGGTTCTTATTATATTGGTTACTTCCCCTTGCAGTTGGTCAGCCAATTTTGCGGTTTCTTCTTTTAGCCGAGCATATCGATCGCCCTTGCACCGACAATATGCTGACAAATACCCGCACTACATTCACATTTGCGCCGCTAAGATTCTTGATTTGGAATATCTCCTTCCATGCCGAACATCATCTCTATGTTTCCATTCCCTTTCATCAACTAGCGATCGCCCATGAGAAGTTAAGTTCGCATTTTGAATGTGTAGAAGATGGCTATCTGAAAGTACATCGGCAAATTATTGCTAATTTTAGCGAGAAGACTGGGAAGGGGGTAGCATGAATGGTTTTTAAGATCGAGAGGGTTTGTATTATCAATTCGGTTACAAATCCCTCGAAGACTATCTGCTGCGTGGTTGGGAAGCTAGCTATCACAAATACAATCTACGAAAATAGCATCTATCTTCCCATTCCTTCAATTTGGGGACATCGCGCTGGCAACCCCTACCAAAATCCTGAAGATGAGAAGTTTATTCATCAAGCAGTTAAGAATTTGTTAATGGAGAAAAAAGAAATATATTATAAAGCTATAGCTACTTAAAACACTGACTCAAGGTAATTTTGGCGTTAAAAACAATAAAATGTTAAAAGCAATTGATAAACTCACCAAAGATTCAACCATATAGAAGATACTCAAATCCAACACTAAACTTTAACTTATACAACGAAGAGACAAATCCATGCTCACTCAAACCACCTCTCGCTACGTCACCCGTAACCCCAAAATTTTGCAAGGTGAACCGATCATTACAGGCACAAAAACAACCGTCAGAGCAATAGTTGGACTATGGCGCTTAGGCACTTCTCCTGAAGAAATTCCCATCCATCTACCACATCTCAACCTAGCTCAAATATTTGATTCCCTCAGTTTCTATCAAGACAATCAAGCCGAAATTAACGACTACATCAAGCGCAATCAAGTCCCCCATGAATTAATCCATCCTGCCGTGAAAGCTAGATTTTTCAATCCATAATTAGCAAACAGGCGATCGCTAACGATCGCAAGAAACGGTTCGCTTAAATATCAAATCATTGCTAAATTGAGAGTAAAGCTGTGGATTGTTGAGTATGAACTCCCCGATGGATAAATTTTTAGATGAGAATATGGGCGATCGCGCAACCTATGAACTGATGGCAAAAGCGATCGCCTTTATGCGTCAGCACCATCGACAACAGCCAGACCTTGCGGCGATCGCGCAACAGGTACATCTGAGTGAATATCACTTTCAGCGATTGTTTACCAAATGGGCAGGGATTAGCCCTAAGCGATTTTTGCAATATCTGACCGTGGAATATGCTAAATCCAAAATTGCGGAAACAAAGAATCTATTGGAATTGACGGGAGATGTGGGTTTATCTAGTGCAGGGCGACTGCATGATCTATTTGTGAACCTCGAAGCGATGTCACCACAGGAATTTAAGTCTGGTGGAGCAGGTTTACAGATTTGGTATGGCATCCATGAAACGATGTTTGGTGATTGCCTAATTGCTACGACAGAGCGAGGTATTTGTAATTTATATTTTCTGGATGGAATGGATGATCAAGCTGCGGCAGCAATGCTGCGCGAGGAATGGTCAAAAGCAGAGATAATTTGCGATCGCCAAATTACACAACTAATTAGCGATCGCCTATTTAGTCTAAATACCGCAAACCAACTGCCTCTCAGGCTCTATGTCAAAGGCACTAACTTTCAAATTCAAGTGTGGCGAGCATTACTGCGAATTCCTTTTGGCGGAATTACCACTTATCAGGGCTTAGCGAAATCTATCGGTCGTCCTACGGCATCAAGGGCGATCGGGAATGCTGTCGGCAGTAATCCCATCAGTTACATCATTCCCTGTCATCGCATTATTCGCGAATCGGGTGATTTGGGTGGCTATCGATGGGGATTGGAACGTAAGACAGCATTGCTAGGCTGGGAAGCAAGTCGCGACTAGATTAATTAATTATTATGCAATTCACCATAATATAGGTAATTAAAGCTATTTTTTTAGATAGAATTAGCTTGATTTCACTATATTCCAAACAAGCTGTTTCTCGACAAAAGTTAATAAAAACAGGGGTTTTTATGATTTTTCAAGCATTTAAAGAATAATTTAGCCTCGATAAAAATATATTTATATGTATTTAGAATATATTTGCAATTTTGGTGAAAACCACTATAATAAAAACATACCAGTCGATACCCCAGCAAAATTATGCCCGCTATGACGGTCAATCCTGTTGCAAGTTTGAAGTCGAATATGTTGTCCAATACATTAAACATTGCGACAGATGAATATGGGCTGCTTACTGATCTCTATCAACTGACGATGGGTGCTTGCTATGTCCATGAAGGATGCGATCGCAAACGCGCTAGTTTTGAATTGTTCGTGCGCCGCCTTCCTGAAGGATTTGGCTATCTCATCGCCATGGGACTCACCCAAGCAGTGGAATATTTGCAAAATATTCATTTCACCGCCGAGCAAATAGAGGCTTTACAAGCAACAGGAATATTCAACAACGTCGATCGCCGTTTTTGGGAATTATTAAAAAACTTTCATTTTGAAGGCGATCTGTGGGCAGTGCCAGAAGGAACGGTGATGTTTGCTAACGAACCTTTTTTGAGAATAGAAGCACCACTCTGGCAAGCGCAATTAGTAGAAACCTATCTATTAAATACGATTAATTATCAAACTTTGATTGCCACCAAAGCCGCAAGAATGCGTGATGCAGCAGGCGATCGCATTACATTATTAGAATTTGGAACACGTCGCGCCTTCAGTCCCCAAGCCTCGCTCTGGGCAGCCAGAGCCGCACTCGCCGCAGGAATAGATGCGACTTCTAATGTATTAGC
>JAYTWB010000307.1:0-4469 GCA_043743655.1 Cyanobacteriota bacterium
GTTAGGATTAAAAACAAACTGAACATCAGGAGTAATGCGGATGTTGCTAGACACTGGGAAGTTGTAGAAAGCTTCCACATTTGTTTGAGTGGCATTGCCGATTTTGCTTTCGATAAAAGGTTGACCAACGGCAATTCCAGCCATTGCGCCTTCTTTAAACAAGTCAAGGAAAGCAATCCCCGCCATGAACGTTTGAGGACTCAAACTGGTATTAGTCGTAACACCACCACCTAAAAGTCCTGTACCACCAGAAGCAATACCAGAGGTGCTAAGAGCAACACCGCGATTGTCTAATGTACCAAATCCATAGCGACCGAATACAGCGACTTTCTTAGCAAAAGCCCACTCAACATTTACGCCACCAGCATTAACGTTGGTATTGTTCACAGCACCATTGGTGTATTGCAGTTTGAGGGCAAATGGCTTGTCCCCATCAGCATTTTTCGGAGCAAATTCCAACTCAGCAGAAGCTTGATAAGTATCACCGAACAAGCCACGATTAATACCGTTAGCCGCAGTAGGTTGATTACCATTCGCTGCTAAATAAAGACCACGCAAGCTAAAAGCGCTCTTGCCGATATTCCAGTCAATTGCGGCACCTGCTCCACCATTTTGACCATTGACCAAGATTTGGAGAGGGTTATTGATAAAGAAGGTCGAAGAGAAATCTACAGCTTCGTTATTCGCAAAACTGTTGACATCAATGTGATCGTAAGCATGTAGAACAGGTCCAACAGACACACGCGCATCAGCAACATTGAAGTCGTAACGCAACTTTGCCAGTGTAAAGTTTGTTCCCGCTGTCAAACCTGCATAATCTTGACCATAGGTATTAAAGCCAATATTGCTAGCGTTAGTACTATTTGCGGCTTGAGTTGTTCCCGAAGCATTGAAGGCTGTAGGAGTGGTACTGCCGCCATTACCGACTTCGAGTCTGGTCAATAGCAAGTCACTGCCAGTAAAGCTAGTATTGAGGTTGAGACGAACTCGGCTAGTTACAAATACATTGGTGTTAGTCGGAGAACCAGCAAGATTATTACCGCTTGCACCTGTGACAGCGATGATGGCTTCGCCAGAGAGCTTAGTAGTGGTAGAGAACTGTTGGGCTTCGAGCTTAGCGGTCTTAGCATCGAGTGCATCGACACGACCACGAAGAGTGGCGAGTTCGGCGGCAAATTCTTCTTGAAGCTTTTGTAAAGTGGCGAGGTCTTCTTTGCCGACTTTATCAGCTAGCCCTGCGGAGATAATTTCGTTGATCTTGTCTAGGCAAGCATTTAGACCAGCCGCAAATTCGTAGCGGCTAGTTGCTTGTTTGCCACGGAAAGTACGGTCAGGATAGCCAGCGATACAACCGTAGCGCTCTACCAAAGACTGTAGTGCAGTAAAAGCCCAGTCAGTCGGCTTTACATCACTAAGTTGAGATACAGATGTTACATTTTGAGAAACTGGATCGTTAGTAATGGCTTGGCTAATTTGCGAAACAGCTGTTGTGGTTTCGGCAAATGCGGGACTTGCTACTACAGCGCCGATAACGCCTAACAAGCTTAGGCTACCCGCCAAATTCAAAGATACTTTTTTCATGTTCCACTCCTCACGAGAGTAAATTTTTTGTTTTATCTGCGGATAAATCTAGGTAATCCATAAAGTTTATTCCGACAACTTATGCTGTCAATACTCTGGTTCAACCAATGGGAGTAGATTTATCCAAAATAGTCTTCTGTTGACATGGATACTGTTAAGTTAGATACATATGGGTTAGATACATATCTCCATGTGCTTGGGTATCCTAGCACACTTAACCCTATGAGTCGGTTCACCCAAGCGGGTCAACTTCAGGCGATGCCTAGGATTTTTAATATAGATTTTTAGTATAAGTTTTTTATGTCTATCAACAATAATCAGAAATCGAACTTAAGCGATATCATTCAACAGCTAGAAAGTGGAAATTCTCGCGATCGCCTTCGGGCTTTGGTATCTTTGAGAGAGTTGTCGCCTGATGAAGCAGTACCGTTGATCTTGAAAGTAATTGACGATGAAAATCTGCAAATTCGCTCAATGGCTGTCTTTGCGCTGGGATTAAAGCATACAGAGGATTGCTTTCCTGTATTAGCGAGAATTTTAGAGACTGAAAATGATTATGGGATTCGTGCCGATGCAGCAGGCGCGATGGGCTATTTGCAAGATAATCGAGCAGTCGAACCACTGCTACGCGCGTTTTATGAAGATACTGAATGGTTGGTACGTTTTAGCGCGGCAGTGTCGTTAGGAAATTTGGGTGATGTGCGGGCTTATGATGCGTTGATCCAAGCATTAGACAGCAAAGAAACAATGTTGCATCAAGCGGCGATCGCGGCTTTAGGTGAAGTTGGTGATTTGCGTTGTGTGGATCAGATTTTGCGATTTGCTCAGTCTGACGATTGGCTGACTAGACAGCGTTTGGCTGAGGCTCTGGGACATCTTAATTGTGATAAAAGCATGTCGGCTTTAAACTATTTAGTCAAAGATTCGCATCCACAGGTTGCGGCGGCGGCAAGATATGCGATCGAGCGATTTGTATCCAATACTAAATTGGGAATAAAAGATAATGACAATAATTTTAGCGGGTGATATTGGCGGGACAAAGACGCTCTTGCGTCTTGCAGAGAGAAATCCTGCTGATCAATTGCTAGTTTTATACGAAGAACGCTTTGCTGGTGCTGACTATGCCAGTTTTTCGGATGTTTTACGCGAATTTCTGACAAGTGCAGAAACACATTTGGATGCATTGCCAATTTTATCAAGTGCTTGTTTGGCGATCGCGGGACCAGTGCGCGATCGCGGATCGCAACTAACAGCGCAATTAACTAACCTCGGTTGGTCTTTTGATAGCGATCGCCTTGCCGAAGAATTTAATATTGCGAATGTGAGTTTGATTAATGATTTTGTGGCGGTGGGCTATGGGGTTTTAGGATTACAGTCCCATGATTTATACACTTTGCAATCTGGCAAAGTGGTGGAGCGATCTCCAGTTGGGGTGATTGGTGCAGGGACAGGATTGGGTGAGGCATATTTGGGATGGAATGGCGATCGCTATGAGGTTTATCCAACTGAGGGCGGACACACAGATTTTGCGCCGAGGAATGCCCTAGAAATCGAGTTATTGGAATATCTACTAGAGCGTCATGATCGCGTATCGGTCGAGCGCGTAGTCTCAGGGCTGGGAATTGTATCTATCTATCAGTTTCTGCGTGATCAGCAAGCATCACCTGATGCGACAGATGTTGCCGAAAAAATAAGACTTTGGGAAGTAGGCGATCTTAATTTTGATGTGGCGGCAGCGATCGCCATAAGTAGCGATCGCTTAGCTACGCAAACCATGCAAATGTTTGTGGAAGCCTACGCCGCCGAGGTCGGGAATTTAGCATTAAAACTAATTCCCCGTGGTGGCTTGTACATTGCGGGGGGCATTGCTCCAAAAATATTACCTTTGCTAAAAGACGGAACATTCTTACGGATTTTAAAAAATAAGGGTCGAGTTAGTCCTGTTTTAGAAGATATTCCCATTCATATTGTGCTTAATCCTGAAGTTGGATTAATTGGGGCAATGCTTTATGGGGCAAGCCAATGTATTGATGAAGCTACAAAATATTGAATCTAGCTTCCTTATCTCACCGATAAATATTCTATCGACAAATATTTATTCCCACGCAATTGGTTTGAATTTTTGATCATTCGCAATCTCCACTGCATCACCATTAGTCCGAATTACAAATAAACCCTTGCGATAGGCATAAGCGTCCACACCTTCATTAATTTCTATTCCCGCCACTGCGCCATAAATAGTATATTGAGCGTATTCAGGAAAAGACTGCTTAAAGCGAATCAAGCGATCGCACATTTCATCCACATCATCTTTCGATAGACGTGATTTACACTCTACGGCTACCACCTTCATTCCATTTACGCCCAAAATATCAATCTCCATCGGGAAATCAGATTGAGGCGATCGCACCCGTTCCATGGTTCGTGTAATCAAAATATCGCGATCGCGAAATAGTCGCACTACCGCAGGACGCACCAATTCTTCCACAAATCTTCCCCAGCGGGTCGTCAGACTATCTACCGCCTTGCTAGTACGTTCTACAGTTTTTTCTAGCTTTGTCATATTGCGATCGGCTTCGGCAGCACGGCGATCGGCTTCGGCAGCGCGGCGATCAGCTTCGGCAGCGCGGCGATCAGCTTCGGCAGCGCGGCGATCAGCTTCGGCGCGCGACTCAGCAATACTGCGGTTGAACTCAACTTGTGACCGCTCTAATGCGGCATTAGTTTGTTCAAACAACTTATAGATATCAGCAATGGTGACTGATTCGGACATAGGAATTTTACAGTTGACATCTTTGAGTATGATTCTAGCCTGTGATTTACTATTAGGACTTACGCAAGCGCCATAGGAATAGAAGGATGCTTAAGCTGAGTCCGCAAATAATCAG
>JAYTWB010000308.1:0-5695 GCA_043743655.1 Cyanobacteriota bacterium
AATTTCAGCTCCGCTCAAGCAAAATAATCTGGCAATCGGTACTGTATTCTTCTCAAATGGCAATCGCGCTGAATCAGGTAAATTCGATGCGAGAATGCAGCCATGGGATCGGTTTCCTGCCTATATGGAACGTCATCCCATGACTTATGCCCTTTGCAATGATGGCAAATGTGTAGCTGACCAAGTTGCTGAAGTGGTTAGTCAGACAGCCCCCGAAACGCTGGTTTGTCCAATTTTGGCAGGAACTTGGGGACAAAGTTTTGATGGACACCCTAGCTTTGAAAAACAAATGCAAGCAATCCGTATAAAAGAACCGAAAATTAATTGCATCAGTCACTTTGTGTTTGCATGGATGGAACCTGAAAGCGATCGCCTTCGTAAAGCGGGTAAAGCAACAGGGTTAGAGAACGCGACTGTCCCAAACTAACAAGCGATTACGTTCAGCAGCAGAATTTGCTGCTGAACACTTTATTTAATTTCTATTTAATTTTTATTTGATTTCTAATAGAGCTTTACGGGTTTGGGCTAAGCCATCGATATTGCCTTGCTGATTAAACAATCGCTCGGCAGTTACTAATATTTTACGAGCTTCATCAAGCCGTTGTTGAGTTACTAATAATTTACCTAGAGCCAAATAAGTCGCCGCATCTTCAGGATCAGCTTCTAAAATCTGACGGTAAGCTACGATCGCTCCCGATAACGAACCTTGCTGAATATAAAGATCAGCGATCGCTTTTTGAATTTCGATCAAGTTATTAGGGGGAATATTTCGTGCTGAAGCCGCGCGGCGCAGGGAAGTGATTGCCTCAGCGTAGTTCCCTTGAGCTTGAAATACTTTAGAAATAGCAAGATTAGCTTGAGCATTGCGAGGATTGATTTCTAGCGCGCGTTTGTATTTAGCGATCGCCTCTTCAGTTTGATTTTGCTCAGCAAATAAGCCACCGATCGCGACTAATACATCAGCGTCAAAAGGGGCAATTTTATCAGCTTGGTTGTATACATTCAGTGCGCCTTTGCGATCGCCTGTCAGCCTGAGTACATAACCCAAATTAAGATAACTCTTGACATCTTGTGGTACAACTACGATCGCTTGACGATAAATCTTTGCCGCTTCTGCATAGTTTTTTTGTTCGGTTAACAAAAAACCAACACTATTATACGCATCAATATTTTCACGATCTAGAGTGATCGCGCGGCGATAAGCACTTAAAGCATTGGGATAATCTTTGATTCGCACATAGACAAAACCTAGAGCATTAAATGCCTTAGCATTAGTTGCGTCTAGTTTTGTAGCCCGTTCTAAAGTGGCGATCGCGCCAGAATAATTACTTTGTTGAGTTAGTAAAAAGCCCAAACTGGTTAAAATTTTGGAATTTTTTGGCTCAAGCTGTGAGGCTTGTTGATAGGCGGCGATCGCGCCTAAGAGATCATTTTTTTGCCAAAGTTGTCGCCCCTGCGTGATCCATTCTGTGGCATCTTTTTTAACTTCGGCATAAGCTTTTTCGCCGATTGGGAGACCCGTTATAGTGACGATCGCCACCATAACGGCAATATTTGTGAGGCTAATTATTGAACGAAACAAGGGCATAAGCTTTTTATTCTTTCTGTTCCGACTCTTCCATATTAACAAGCCCGACCGAGTTTGGTGCGTTGCGAGCATTAGTAAAATCAGTTCCCTCAATACTTTTAAGCGTTGACAGATAAGTTCCCGTCAAATCTGCTCCAATTAACTTAGCATGTGCTAGATTTGCCCAATTTAGCTTAGCGTCAGTCAGATTAGCGCGACTAAGGTCTGCACCTTCGAGATTTGCACCTGTCAGATTTGCCCGCGTTAGATCGGCTTCTGTGAGGTTTGCCCCGCGCATATCTGCACCATTGAGACAAGCGCCCGTCAAAAAAGCATTGGTAAAATTGGCTCGACATAGACGCGATCGCGTTAAGTTCGCACTGGTCAAAAAAGCACGGGTAAAGTTAGTCTCGACTAAAATCGCCCCACTTAGATCAGCTTCAATTAAAAAAGCTTCAGAGAGATTTGCGCCAATTAGTGAAGCTTGTTCAAGAATTGTGCCGTTAAGATTTGCTTGGATCAAAATCGAGCCACTCAAGTTAGCACGCATTAAATTAGCAAGATTTAGTTCTGCATCCTCTAAATTAGCCACATCGAGGGTAATCTCTTCGAGATCTGACTCAATAAAGTTCGCCCCAGTCAAGTTTGCGCCAGTCAAGATTAGTCCAATGAGCGATCGCTTACTAAAGTCGCGATCGCCCAAAGCGTAACTTTCGAGAAGTTCTTTTGCGTTCATTGTTAATTAAGAAACGATTAAAAACGATAGCCCGAAGCAAGAAGCTGGGCGACTGCCTTCGCGTGGTAAGACAAAATAATATCTGCTCCCGCACGCTTCATGCTGAGCAAAGTTTCGAGCATGACTTTCTTTTCATCGATCCAACCAAGTTGAGCCGCCGCCTTGATCATCGCATATTCACCGCTAACGTTATAAGCTGCCACAGGTACATTGGTCGCTTCCTTCACCTTTGCGATGATATCTAAATAAGCCAAAGCAGGCTTCACCATCACAATATCTGCACCCTCAGCAATATCGAGATAGACCTCTTTAATTGCTTCACGCGCATTAGCAGAATCCATTTGATAGGTCTTCTTATCCCCAGACTTTGGGGCAGAACCCAATGCATCGCGGAAGGGACCATAGTAAGCAGAAGCATATTTTGCGGAATAAGCCAGAATGCCTACATCCTCAAATCCATTTGCATCAAGTCCTTGACGGATCGCCCCAATACGACCATCCATCATGTCGGATGGTGATACAAAATCAGTTCCAGCCATAGCTTGGGAGACAGACATCTTAACCAAGACTTCCACTGTCTCGTCATTGAGAATTACACCATTGTCATCGATGATGCCGTCATGTCCGTGCGTAGTAAAGGGATCAAGCGCCACATCAGTGAAAATAATAATGTCAGGTACTACTGACTTGATGGCACGGACTGCACGCTGAGCCAAACCTTCAGGATTAAAACTTTCACTACCCCTCAGGTCTTTTTTCTCTTCAGGAACCGCAGGAAAGAGCGCGATCGCCTTAATTCCTAACGCATAAATCTCTTCTATTTCTTTAATCAATAAATCGAGAGTAAAGCGATAGGCTTCAGGCATGGAGGGTATCTCAACACGGCTATTCTCTCCTTCCATTACAAACATCGGATAGATAAAATCATCTACAGATAGATGTACTTCTCTAACCAGACTGCGAATAGAAGGATTGCGGCGTAGACGGCGAGGGCGATGAGTAAGTTGCATTAATATTTCTTAACTTTTCTTAAGGGTTTTGTCTTAAAAACAGGTATTTTTTAGTTGTCCATTATACCAGAGTGGCTAACAATGGTTAAAACTGTAACTAAAACTAAAAAATCATTAGAAAGCCTTGCTTTGCAAGGCTTTCTAATGATTTTTTTGATTATTTAGCTTGGGCTGATTTAGTCGCTTTGAGGGGAATGTTATTCGCTTGTAGCCAGTCTTTGCCAACTCTAATAGTGATATCTGATTCCAGCTCGCCTGTTGACTCGATCAATACTTCACCGATACCTAATGTGTCACGCAACTTTTCGGCACTTAAGCGATCGCCATTTTGAGCAATAATTTGCGTCTTAGCAAGCGGCTTTGTCCAGCGATCGCTAGCCGCAAACACTTGAGCATATCCTGCTTTTGACAGTATAGTCGTTGCCTTCTTAGTACCTTCAGGCTGAGACATACTATCTTGGATTGCAACCCTAAGCGTCTGAGGCGAGATGTCAGCAAGACTTGGATCGGCTTGCTTGATAATGCCAAAGTTTTGATTCATCACTTTGGCAAGCAGTCGGTTATCCAAAATCCAATAGCTTAGATTATCAAATTCACCTGGATTACTAAATCGACCTGGAGCCATATGCATCTGGATACTTTTGCGATCAATTTTTGAAGTGTAGCCAGCGAGGGCAAGCACTTCTTCGACTGAGAGATTAGTGTCGATATTATCCTTAATGATTGCGAGGAGTTCAGGAAATTTTGTGATTAGTTCTGGCTTAAGCTTTTGATCGATAAAAGCGCGAAAAAATGCTTGTTGACGTTGTACACGACCGATATCACCGAGATCATCATGGCGATAGCGCATATATTGAATCGATTTGCTACCATTTAATTTTTGTTGCCCCGCATTGAGATTGATATACAGATGTTGACTATCATCTTGATACTTCATCTTTTTCGGCACATATATATCGATATCACCAAGGGCATCGATTAGTTTACCAAAGCCGTTTACATTAAAGCGAACGTAACGATCAATGGGAATATCGCCTAATACTTGACTAACTGTCTGGGCTGAAAGGGAAGCCCCACCTGCATAATTAGCGAAATTGATCTTAGTTGTACCAACACCCTGAATATTTACGCGGCTATCGCGAGGGATTGATAGCACAGCAACTTTTTTGGTGGCGGGATCAAAACGGATCAGCAACATTGCGTCACTCATGCCATTGAGATTGTTATCAACTTCTGCGAGATATTTTCCTTTGGGTTTGGACTGGGCATCGGGTAAATCAGAGGCTAGCATGATTGACCCCAATACCAAGACATTAACTGGTCTAGTTAGTGTGGGAACACCTGCGATCGCGGAAGTCATGCTGTCGGCATTACGATTAAATACAGCTGCTTCCTCCGCCGATAGTTGCCGCTGCTGAAACGGTCGGCTACTTAATACAAAAGCCAGCCCTGCGCCCAGTCCACCTGACAGCAGAGCCACAAATAAGACCACAAAAATTGTCCATTTATGGCTATATAAACTCTTTTTTTGGTTAGGTGACTTGTTTGACAAATCTGACTCTCGACCTAGCTTGATGGGGTTTGTTGCCACAGGTAAGAAATACTCCTCACGACTGAAATATTTGCCTAAGCGATCGCATTCAACAATCTTGGATACGCTTATTGATTTTTTTAGACTAATTTGGATTCAACTCTAGCACTGTATTGTAATTTATCGTTACAAGCCGTTAATTAACGTACAGTGAGAGACTAAATTATCATTTAGAGCTGTCTACTCACTAAATAAATTTTGGGAGAAATATATGAAATCTCTAAAGTTATTACCATTCCTAGCTATTCTAGCCTTCCCTGCTAGTGCTAATGCTCAATATCCCATCATTTACAATCACGCTTTGAATATCTCTATTAGCCAAGAAGCCTGTGAGAAGAAAGCCGAAGATGCGACAAAACGGGCTGGGTTTACTGAATATTTTGAACCGATTGGGCTAGGTGCATTTGGGGTCAATGGCAAATACAGTGCATCTGTTCGTTGTGAAGCAGATAAAGGTATTGTGTTTTTCGCAGTTGCGGGACCTGACAACGAAACAACTAGGAGATTAGTGGTGAGACTACAAAGTTCTTTTGAATAATCGACTAGGCTAGATATAAGTAACCCTAAAAGCTAAAATTGGGTCTTCCGCTACCCGAAAGACCCGCTTTTAAGTTTAGTTTTCAATTTTGACACTCCTCGCGCTAAAGCGACAAGGATTCTTGGACTCACTATTGCCTGTAGGACAAGTCCTAACATGGTCTTACTTAGTGATACCTAGTCTTGCAACTAGCTTCTCAAGCGTGAATTCCCGTATGCCCTGCGGTACTTGGTATATTCTAATATAAAGCCGT
>JAYTWB010000309.1:0-3249 GCA_043743655.1 Cyanobacteriota bacterium
TACATTTGCAGCATTTCATCAATCTGTTCTTTGGTGGCGCGATCGCCGATTAAATAAATCATAATTGGCTCCTATGGGCTTCTATTTGGAAATATTGAGATGGGTGATCGCATAGTTCTTGGGTCGTCATAGTTGTTTACCTCAAATTAAGCAATCCAAAAATTTTCTTCATCCATTAAGCGAATTTTAACACCAGCCATTGCCGCAGTTAGAATCCCTGATAAGGCTGGCAAAAAGGCATATTCTTTCTCAAAATCATCACCTCTAACTGTAATCGGATAAGCTACAATTCTCATCTTTTTTAAGGTGAAATAAGCGCTAGCACTTGCTATAGGGCAAATTATCACTCCTGAAAGCAATTCTTTCTCTAAAGACTTTAACAATGGTGTTGGAAAAATTGCTCCGTCAAGCATTCGTTGGATATTACAGCCTTTGAGAACAGTTAATTTGTTGATTTGAGTATTTAGAAAATCTTGTTTTGATCCATGAAATCTCCAGCTAAAGCTAATTGTATAGGGTGGATTAGCTCGTTTAGTGATCTCAATTTCAGAATCTCTAGCAATAAATTCATAATGCCTGAGTAAATGAATAGGATCAAGTTCTGTTTCTTCGGAATAGTCTAAAATCAAGCCTTTTGGATCGTTAATTCCTAAATTTCCAAATAGACTTTCTCTAAACTGGAAAAGTGGTGCATAGCTAGCAATGTAACAAGTCGCAAAATCTATTAGCTCATCAACAGCTTCCTGATCTTCTTTAAAAAGCTTTTCGTAAGCGCTCAAGCTAGTTCTTTTTGCCTGTAGATCTTCAGCACCTTCAGAATCTCTTGCTCTGAGAAAAGCCATAACAAAATCGTATGTTGCTTTCCCAAGAAATTTTAGTGGATCTTCTGCAAAATCTTTTTGTTTGGAGCGTGACAAAAAAGATTCGGCTCCTTGTAAAGCTCTCATTCTGCGTTGATAGTAATTCCAGTTATTGCGACCTCCTAAAGTAACTTTAAGTGTTTCATAAAGCTTAGGGATGAAATCTGCTTGAGGCAATTTTTCCATCATGTCGCTGAGAACTAGTAAAGGCTTGGCAATTTCTAGAAATGCTTCGGACTGCCAATAAATTTGTAAAAATGGTTTATCAAGGCATTTTAAGCCTTCTAGCTTTTGAGTTAATGCAGGGCGACCGCCATCACCATTAAGATCGTCAATTCCTTGTTCCCATGCAGTTTTAGGTAGATACGCGATCGCCTCAGATGGAATATTAACTTCCACCTTACCGAGAACACGCCCAACTCGCCCGATTCTTTGCCAAAAAGCGGCGCGATCGCGGGCTGTAAAAATTAACCAGTCTAGATTTTGACGTGTAGGATCGGGACTACGCTCGAAGTTAAAACCAACATCAACAGTACTAGTGGCTAAAATAATTGGCTGTTGTGCTGCTAATTTGCGATCACTTTTTGGTGTAGAGCCTGTGATTCTGCCAATGTATTTACCAATTCCTCTTGTATGAAGCAGATCGGCTAAACGATTGATGTGATCTTTAGAATCAAGAATAATCGCACCGTTATGATCGGGATGACTTTCAAAACGTTGTTTGACTTCATTAGCGATCGCTTCTAGAAGTGAATCGCGATCGCTTTGAGGTTTGATTGCTAATCGTACCGATGTTTGTGAAGGAATCATGCGATCGCTTACTGCCTCACCATCAACCCTTGCAATTTTTACACCTTGAGCTTTTAGTTCAGATAAAGCAGCCTCACAGGTTTTATCTGGTGTAGCAGTTAGCAAAACAACTTTTCTATTATTCTCAAAGAACCCAAAAACTTTAGAGAAAGCAAGATAGAAAAATAAGCTCACAAGTTGCTTGGCATCATAAAGATGGAACTCATCAAAGATGACAGTTGCAAATTGATTGTAAAAAGTGCTGGCAATATTGACCCGATCTAGTCGGTTGTATGCAAAGAAAGTCGCATAGTAAAATAGATCAGGGTTAGTAACTAAAAGAATAGGGCGATGTTCTTCTAGTTCTGGAAAAAGGATCGCAGGATTGCGTAGTAAGTTATAAATCTTTTCTCCAGATCGAGAACCAACGCGATCGCTTGACCATTGACGGACTTCTTTAGCAGATGCAGCAATTACAAAATGATTAAGCCCTGCATCTTTGACAAATTGCTTGGCTGCTTCTGTTTGTTGCTCAACTAGGGCATTTGTCGGCGCGATATAAATTGCACTGCGATCGCGATTATGTAGCAATACAGATAAACCTGCTTTAGTTTTACCTGTCCCTGTAGGAGCAAGATCCATGATGATGTCATGATCGCGAGACTTCTCAAATACATCTACTTGATGCTGCAAAGTATGCCCTAGAAATTTTAATTCTTCAGGAGGTTCGCAACTAGCAATACTTTTGGGTTCAAGTTCAATTGTGATAGGACTAGACATTTTAAGCACTCCCTCCCAAAAAGTGAGAATTTGCAGGAATTGTGTAATCACCCATCTGCCAAGCCGCACCCTGAAAAACAAGGTTTCTGACTAGCGAGACAGGTGGGATAGAAAGCAAATCAAAGGACAAGAGTGATAAATTTTTAGGTAAATCAGCAGTGTTTAAAAGCGTTTGGCAAGAATGCTCACCATCGGGCAAATAGTCCACTGCATATTCATTGAGAATGCTAACTCTCACTTTGCTCATAAACTTACCAACTCGGATATATTCGGGTAACTCGCGATCGCCAAAAATCAATGTATGAAAGCAATTACCGCGATCAATTAGCCGCAGTCTTCCAGTTTGGGGAAAGTTGCTAGGACGAAAAGAACTAATTTTTTGCCCTTGTCGCCATAGTGGTAAATCTTCCCGTGAAGTAGCAACTCGATTGTTTGTCATTGCGTACCAATAGGAATCAGAGAGAGCATTGAAACGCTCAAACCGAAACTTCACATTGCCATCGGCTGACCATGCTGGCAAGACATAACACTCATGGGCTAATGGGGTTAAGTCTTCACGATAAGTGGGTTTACCTGTACTTGTTCCTGTTAAACGATAGGGCGATCGCGCCCAACCTAACGCATAGGCAAGCGCATAATTGCCAATCACGCCTTCTGTGTAGTAGCAGTCTGATAGCTCTCTAGAAGCAAAGAAGATCGGCTCAGCGCACCATAGCTCAATAAGTCTAGCCTTTTGGAAGTTAATAACAGCAGCTTCTGGCTTGGTCAGTAAACTTAACTGTTCATTTGCATTGTGAGGCATGGGTTAGCCTCCTGCTTC
>JAYTWB010000310.1:0-3139 GCA_043743655.1 Cyanobacteriota bacterium
AATTCAGGATGTATTTCGATCTCTTGGCTTTCATACAAACTTACAAGTTCTCCAATAGACATTGAATAGCTCTCAGATCTAATATCTTGTCTTTGCAGATCAATTTCTTCTTGTAATTTATCTAGAACAGTGCTTGTATTCATAAGTTATTTTTGAGGAATTGTCTTGATAAGAAAGATTGCATCACATATATGCTATCTCAAATTTAGCGCCCAAGCACCTGAAACGCCAAACAACTAACAACGTAAGGATAACATCCAAGTATGAGTGGGCAAAGTCCGCCCACTCATACTTGGATAAAATACATGACTTATTCAATTTGCGACCCTAACTATTTCTAGATTATCCAAAATAGTATATCTCCCAAAATACTAAAGATTTCGGCTTTATGAAGGTTTAGTTTGCATTAACAGTTTGGACAATTAGGATATATCACTTGCAACGATCCCCGCAAAGATGGACAATGCTCTCATTCAGAAAAGTATGTAAATAAAAAAGCCAAGATAATCCGAAGAATTTATGAAAAATGTACTGGCGATCATTCTGGGCGGTGGACAGGGAAGCCGACTATATCCCCTCACCAAAACACGCGCTAAACCCGCTGTCCCCGTAGCAGGCAAATATCGATTGATCGACATTCCTGTGAGCAACTGCATCAACTCAGGCATTGAAAAGATTTATATCTTGACGCAGTTTAATTCCGCATCACTTAACCGTCACGTCAATCAAGCTTATCGCCCCGCCTCTTATTCTGATGGCTTTATCGAAATTCTTGCCGCTCAACAGACCCCCGATAGTCCAGATTGGTTTCAAGGCACAGCCGATGCTGTGCGCCGTTATGCATGGCTTTTAGAGTCATGGGATATTGATGAATATTTGATCCTATCGGGCGATCATCTATACAACATGGATTATCAAAAATTTGTCGAACATCATCGCCAAACTGGGGCAGACATTACCCTGTCGGTGCTGCCAGTCGATCAAAAGAAAGCTTCTGCCTTTGGTTTACTCAAAACTGACAATACAGGCAAAGTAATCAACTTCCTCGAAAAGCCAAAAGGTGAAGCATTAGATGAAATGCGTGTTGACACCACTAAACTTGGTTTAAATCAAGAGGAAGCGATCGCGAATCCCTTTATCGCCTCGATGGGTATCTATGTATTTAGCAAGCAAGCAATGATGAAGCTGCTCAATGACAACCCTGAGCATACAGATTTTGGCAAAGAGATCATCCCTGCGGCAATTCATAATATGAATGTGCAAGCTTATCTATACAAAGGTTATTGGGAAGATATTGGTACAATCGAGTCTTTCTATCAAGCTAACCTCGCTTTGACTCGTCATCCTGCGACTGGCTTTAATTTTTACGAAACTAAAAAACCGATCTACACGCGCGCGCGGTATCTGCCCCCTAGCAAAGTACATGATTGCAAAATCAAAGATTCCATCATTGGTGAAGGATGTTTCCTTCTGCGAGCGACAATTACTAACTCAGTGGTCGGGATTCGGATGCATGTAGAAGCTGATTGCACAATCGAAGACACTTTATTAATGGGCTGTGATTTTTATCAGCCTCAAGAGGAACGCGTTACTGATCTCGAAACCAACATAGTCCCCATGGGGATTGGCGAAAATACGATTATTCGTCACGCGATCATTGACAAGAATGCGCGGATTGGCAAAAACGTGCAGATTATCAACAAAGATCGCATCCAAGATATAAATCGTGAAGATCATGGTTATTGCATTTGCAATGGCATTGTTGTTGTCGTCAAAAATGCAGTTATTCCTGATAACACAATTATATAAATTATCTAAATAAGACCGACCAAGTAAAAGTGGCTCAAAGCGCCGCCTTTACTTGGTCGGTCTTATATTTTAACCAAAATGGCTAAGACTATAAATGCTAAGCTAGAATCCTTTTAGGAAGACAACTAATGGAAATAAGTGAAGTGAGTATTCCTGCGGAAACAGAAAATAATAATCATCGGCTAGAAGTTCAAATACATGACATTTTAGAAGCGATCGCCGCAACCGAGTCGTTTGTCGCAGGGCTAGATTTTTTGGAATTTAGTCGCGATCAGAAGACGATCTTTGCAGTTGAGCGCTCAATTGGCATTATCGGTGCGACCGCGAGAAGGTTGCCCATAAGTTTTATGGATCAATATCCACAAATAAACTGGCGACACTTAACAGGTGTCGGGGATAGCTTGATGTTTGGCTATCTAGAAGTCGATCTCAATACTTTGTGGGAGTTGATTAAGCAAGATGTGCCTTTTATCAAAGATTTGATGAGAAAAGCGATCGCCTCTTTATAGGCGACTTTAAAAAGAAGCGCAAATCCATCCTTCAAGGCAATCGCAAGTTTCAGGAATCCCATAGTTTAGTTGTTGAGATGCTGATGCGGCTTGAATGGCGGCAAGGAGTGCATCTAGCCTGTCACCTGAAGGATCAATCTCGCATTCTGATGCAAGGCGATCGCTGATCTGCACCATACAGCCATATTTTTCTTTACAAATAGGCGATCGCACTTGACTAATTATTTCTTTTCGTAAAAGTTGCATTTCTTTAGTCTGTTTGCGCTTATCGTCAGATTTATAGCTTTGTCTGCCAATTAAATCCCGCGCGATTAGGGCAGGATAAATCTCGATCGCAATGCGTGGATTGGTGGTGGGATGGCAAGGCAAAATACTAAATCCTGCTTGCAGAAATCTCGGTGCGCCTTCAAAAAACATTTTGCCTACAGGCACACCATAGACTTTCATCGGGCTAATTGCACCCCTGAGTTGATCAGTCTGCCGCAAATGTTCGCGATCGCCGATCGCCCGATCTTGTCGATATTGATTTAAAGCTTCGACAAATTCTTGCTTAGTCATTTGCCCAACGAGATTTACATATTCTGTCCACGTTGTTCCCCATCGCAAATTTTCGATCAATTTGCGCGGTTGCCCAAGGGGGAAATCGACTCCCGCAATCCAAGCTGATGACTGATTGAGAAAGTCCATCAATGATGAAAAGTTAGTAAATCGATAAAACTTCTCAATCTTCAAGACATCTGTTTCTAGCCAAGCTTCTGCACAAGCGATCGCTTTTATTTTACTAGGTGCGCTAGTAAAGTCAATTCCATATATTTTCATAG
>JAYTWB010000311.1:0-8011 GCA_043743655.1 Cyanobacteriota bacterium
CCGATAATTTGTTCGCCTAGTCTCTGCGGACGAGAAAAACGTTCTAATACTCGGCTATCACATAGTTCTAGTATGTCGTAACTTTCTAGTTCAGGATGGTGATAAAAATCACGCGATCGCTGCATAAAGCTTTGAGGATCGAGCATTTTTTCGGCAAGAAATTCTAATCGAAGTTCATAATCGGGTATGGATAGAACTTCTTGTGAGAGAGAAAACATATCTAAAAATTGTTGATTGTAACTGGTAATATGACCAATGCTATCCACTGCCAAAATGCCATCAGCGATTGACTCAAAGGTTGCTCTTTGTAAACTCAAAAATTCTTCGAGTGTTGATTCAACGCGTTTGCGTTCCGTAATATCGACACCAATTGAGAGTATCTCAACCAAATTATCTTCTTCATCTAAAATCGGACGGTTTGACCAAGATATCCATACTTTTTCTCCATCACTACGAATATTTTGACTTTCTTGAAATATGTATAGATCGGAGTTGTGAGCGCTATTATTCATCCAAATCGGCAAGTTGGAACTATTTGGATCATCACTAGCTTGAAAAATTGTTCCTTCAATATTTTTGCCGACTACTTCATCTTCTTGAGAAAAACCAAAGAAAACTAATCCATATTCATTAATAAATTTAATTATACCTGTGGTATCTCTTCGTAAAATAATGCAATTTGCAACTTCGACAAGGGTGCGATATTTAGTTTCACTGGTCTTGAGTGCTTCAGTGCGCTGTTCAACTCTTACTTCTAATTCTTCTTTGCTTTGAGCAAGTTCCATAAATGAAATCTGCAAATGCTGTGCCATTTGATTAAATGAATCGGCAAGAATTGATAACTCGCGGACATTGGCGGTTTCGATTGGTCGATAGGGTTGACCAGTTGCCATATCAGCCGAGGCTGAGAGAGTCGCTAGCAGATGTGATGCTTCGATTAATTTTTCGACAGGTTTCGCAATCCATTTAGATGTATAAAAACCTGTCAAGCTGGCAAATACTAGAGCTAATCCACACAAAATAATCGTATTTCGAGTGTTGATATTAATGCGATCGCGAAAGTCTCGTTCAGATACTGCCACAATCATTAGCCAATCTAAACCTTGAGCGCTTCGCAATCTTGTAATCTGGACATATTCAGTTGCGCCTTCCCATTCTATTTGAATTTGCTGACGGTCAGGAATGTTAACAAGATTGGGATAGCGGTGTTTAAGCTCTTGAAATGCTAAGCGCAATAATGGACTTTGGCTCTGACTTGCATTAATTCGTTGCTGCCCTTGAGGTGTGGAGAGATAGGGGACTTCGGGAGTTGATGTTGCCACCACATTTCCTGATGGCTCAATGATAAATGCCTGTCCTGTTTTCGATATCTTTAACTGTCTTAAAAAGTCATCAATCTGCGAAAGCGTCAGGTCGATTGCTAGTACACCTCGCAAATTACCCGACTCGCTATAAATCGGCAAAGAAGCGGTAATCCCTAAAATCGGACGAGCCACAAATAGATAAATAGGACTCCAAACTGCTTGACGAGCTTTAATGGCTTCGCGATACCAAATGCGATCGCGTGGATCGTAAATATTTACCTCAATTTTGTTGACAACTTTGCCCGCATTATCTAATCGATAAATTATTTTTTGCAGTGTTTTTTGCAGTTTTGGGTCAGCCGCTAGAGACTGATGTAACACAAGACTATTATCTTCTCTCCGCTCAACGCCAATAAACTGACCTTGAGGATTTGCCGCATAAAAGAAATACAAGTTTTGAGCTTGGCGCATCTGTTGCCAAAACAACTTATCTAGATTTTCTAAATTCTCAAAAGTTAAACTACCTGCTCTTGCCGATGTTCCATGAGCTTGCAAGATTTCTAAAGGAACGTCAAAATAGCCCCTCACATGGGCTTCAATTGTATTGGTTACTTCTTGCCCAATTTGTGGCGCTAGCTCATGAGTAGCTTCTCGTCCATTTTGTACTGACAGCCATCCCGTTATTCCCACAGCGGCGATTACTTGTGTCACAAATGGAACTATCAGCAATATCTTTAAAGAAAGCTGGCGATCGCTTTGTGATTTATCATCATTATGTGAATGAGCAGGCATACAAAAGCTGCACAAAAAAGCTGCACAGAAGAGATTTATATCTTGCCTATAATAGAGCGATTTTCGCTCAAAAGTACGGGTCTCCGCCTATTTGCTCAGCTGCCAGAATTCGCAGATTTGGCTTTTGGTTTATCTTGGCGATCGCAACAAAATCTTTGTGCCTCAGAGGTCTTGGCATGTTTCGTTTTGCGACCGCTTACTCGCTCTCGCCACATCAAAAAAGACGATCGCTTCATTGACTTACGCATGATCTTGATTACTTCAGATTCAGAAACACCAAATTGATCGTAAATCGTATCAAAGGTGGTGCGATCTTCCCAAGCCATCTCAACAATGCGATCAATATCAATATCACTGAGAGATTTTACGGTTTGTCTATCCATCTATTTCTTACTATTTCCTAAAATCCGTTCCTAAAATCCTAATTTGAGCGGCGTTCTGCACGGCTCAAATCAGGAAAAGTTTACCCTTGTTTCCAGTGACGAGCTAATTGCTTTGCTTTTAGTCCAGACTCGATTACTTCGAGCAATCTGGTCATCCCTGTTGTATTCACAATTTCATAGGTTTTATTTGCTCGCCGACAAGCCTCGATCGCTCTTTCGGTGAGTGAGTGGCTGGCATAACCCGTCACGATAATAATTAAATCACCACCTGCGATTTGACTCTCACCCTGCGCTGCAAGCTGCAAACCATCTTGCTCGGTATACCACATTAAATTAATAGCAGAATCGCGCAACCGATTTTTGACAGCTGTTTGTAAGCGATCGTGTCCACCAAATACCAAAACTTTGCCACCAAGATCAGTGTATAGAGCAGGACGTTTTTCAGATTTGCGATGGCGAGCGGTGGGTTGGACATCAGGAGCGCGGTCAACCCGCGATCGATTTTCGAGAGCTTTGTTATAAATGAATGTGAGCGTTTGTTCGTGGCTGCCACGCAACCGCGCCACGGGACCTTCTTCACTGTGAGAATTTATTTGATTGATCAGCGCCTCCACCACTTCATCAAGTGAGCTGATCGCTTTTAAATCATTGGCATATCCACGCACCGCAATTGAAGCATCTGTGGCACTAAAGAAATCGCGCTGTTCTTCGATCATCTCTAATAGATCGGCTTTTAACTCGCTCCGCCACTGAGCCGTTTGTTCGGTTATGCGTTCGTCTAATAGTCTTTCTTCACTCAAAATCAATTGGCGATCAGCAATCTGAGCAGCAAGGACAGGTGCTTCAGCAATTTCTTGTCGAATATCCGCAGCCTTTTTTTCTAGCCTTTGCTTAGTCTCGCTGTTCTCTTGCCCATTTTGGCTAAATTCTTGCAGCACTTGCTCGATTTTGGCAAGTAAGGGTTTTAAACGGGTTTCAATTTGCGTTACTGCATCTTGAATTTGGCGATCGCGTTGTAGTTGTAGCCGATTTTGCTCTAACTCCACCTTTGCCATCGTCAGTAAGTCACTGACTGAGGCTTCCAGTTCATCTAATTCAGAAATATGCATATTTATTTAAGATTTGCCTAAGATTTGACTAATATTTGCTTAAGTTTGATATTTTCAGGATTAAGCCAAGAGAAATTACCCTGAGTAAGTAATTATAAGAAGTTATAGTCACTAATTTCTAATGTAACCTCTCGCTTGCTTAAGTGTGTATAGTTTTATGCCTCAAATCGATATCGATCCCTTGCCATATATTGATTACGCAGTGTTAGACCCAGCTGCGAGCGATGAACAAATTGATTGCGCTTGTGATCAAGCTGATCGCTTAGGTTTTGCGAGTGTCTGTGTTTATCCATGCTTTGTCAGGCGAACAACGGAACGGCTACTCAAAACCAAAGTAGAAATCTGCACAGTGATTGGGTTTCCTAGTGGTGCGACCACCTCAAACGTTAAGCTTTATGAAGCTATGGAAGCTGTGGAAAATGGCGCAACTGAACTTGATGTAGTAATTAATTTGGGCTGGCTCAAAACTGGACAAAGCAATCTCTTACACCAAGATATTGCTCAAATCTGTGAAGGAACAGGCAAACCTGTCAAAGCGATTTTAGAACTAAGCTTGCTCACGCCAGATGAACAGCAACTTGCCGCCGAAGTTTGTATGGATGCAGGAGTAGCTTTTTTAAAAACAGGCACAGGTTGGGCTGGAGCCGCTACGCTCGAAATGGTGAAATTTCTGAAAGAGATATCACGCGGTAAGGTGGGTATCAAGGCTTCAGGTGGAATCAGGACTAGAGAGCAAGCGATCGCCTTAATCGATGCAGGTGCTAATCGTCTCGGCACATCGCATGGCGTGGCGATCGCCCGCGAGAAAACTTAGGATTTAGTACTTAGGACTTAGAGGTGCTTCGCTTATCGAAGTACTAAATCCTGAAAAAATTTGGGTGTAATTTTTGATTCATCAATTTGGAAACATAAAATAGTAGTACCAGCGTCTACCAATACAAGCGCGCTTGTAAGATTATGATGCCAAGCCTTGATGTCAAATATGCATATTCGATGGGTCTGGGAGTGCTAATCGCCTTGGCAGGTATTTCCTTGTGGCAACGTTTGACTCCGCCGCCAATTCGCGAGATTCACGAAAACAATGAAATTGCCAAGGTAATCGTTGCGCCGCTACCCACGACCTTTAATCGCCCTAGCCTTAATGATGGTGAAAATATTGGTAGCCTCCGTGTCGGCAATCGCACTGATCGATCAGTGCGGATTGTATTATTTTCGCGAGTTACTTCTCAAAACGTTTGGAAAGCGATCGAGCCGCTCAATTGGGACTTTGCTCCCAACGAGGGCGGCAAAGAAGGATTATTACTGTCCTTGCCAAATTACAAAATAGCGATCGGTAAAGGCGATGTAATTTTTGCTTTTGCCACCGATGGTTCGCGTACCTATTGGGGACCAAATATCATCGGTGAAACTGATGCTCCATTTTGGGATAGCCAAAACAAAGAGTGGAGCATGATTTTGCAGCCATAAATCTAAAAAATAACCTCTCGCGTAGCGAGAGGTTATTTTTTATGTATCAGTTGAGTCTTTGCGCTTAATCAATGGGCGTGGCACAGGTGGACGATCTTCGGAAGATCGTGGACGTGGGATACTACCCAAACCATCGCTATTGTTTGCCATTGTTGATGGCTTAAATGGGCGATCGCTAAAAGTGCGATCGTTACTGCCATACCTACGCGGTGCAAACTGACCGCTACCGCTAGTTCGACCTCTAGTCTGGGAGCCGCGTTTCCCTTTATATGGAACATGACCGATAAATTCACCATCAATGATGGTCAGAACATCACCTTGACGTTGGACATTTACACTCCAAAACTGCCCAACTGCATCAGTCGGCAATAATCCCGTCAGGCGCACTTTAAACTTGCTGTACTCTTTGCTAACTTTATCCTTCTCTTTATCAAATTTTTGTTCAGTCCGCCGCACCTTAACTATTACAGAATTTTCGGCAGTTGATTGGGTTGATATTTCGCCTCGCACCGAGAAATAACCATCTTGAATATTTGGATCAATTGGTACATCTGATTTTCCAAGCTCAACAGGAGCCCATACGCCAGCTATCTGCACATGTAGTCTACCCGCTTTGTCATTGGTGCGCGGATATACTACCCACAAATATTCGCGATCGCCTTCTAGACGCTTTTTAACAATTGAAATGATTTTGCCAAGTAGAACAGCATCAACTTCAGAACCATCGGTTGTTAAAATATGTCCCTTAGCAAAATTATCTTCACTGGCAATATAGCGCCCAGAGATTACACCGATCGCTCTGTATTGAAATGGCTCGGTCGCATCTGGAATTGGCTGCAAACAAAATTTATCTTCTTGTATTTTGTTTGCTTGTAGATTCGTAGTTGGATCAAAGGGACTAGGCTGACTCTCAACAGAACGACTAATATTTACTGATTTAATTCTTACAGCAGGAACAACCTTCGGCACGGGTAGAGCAGCCTTGAAAGATTCATCACTACTTTGTTTTATTAATAATTGCTCTTCAGCCTGAATAGACTCTAGAGACTTGGGAGCAATAACTTTAACAACTTCTAACTTAGGCAAATCTTTAATTGGAGGTTTAGGTGTATTCGATAAAGTTTTGCTGTTTGAGCCATCGGCTTGACTGGTCTGATTAATTTTACTCATGTGAACCTCCAGAAAACTAAGGTGTCTAATGCGGACTAGACCTTACTGGGAAATCGCTAGAAAAATACTTTGATCAACCTTAAACTCGTTGTACGCAAGTTACATAAAACAAGCTATCAGTTGATATACATCTCAGTTTTTGCTGAGATTGACCTATATTTAAAACCTACCTAAACTAAATTCCGCAATAAAATGAAATATTTAGGTAGTCTAACTGTTCCCCAAGCTGATTTACTTTTTTGATTTAGTTAAGATACAGACTTTGGATACTTTAACCAAATCAAGCATACACCTTTCTATGTCAGACTTGTAGATACTTCTTATAATTTCAGAGTAATGGCGATATCTCAAATATCCCAATAGTATAGGGATCAATACAATTCTTAAAAAAGTACAAAGAAAGTAAAATACGCTCTCTACTTTATTTGGGGTTTGTGGTATTAAAAGATGACCGAGGATTGGGTAAAGAGAATTTTATGACATCTGACAAGCAAAATTTTGGATTGATTGGTTTGGCTGTGATGGGTGAAAATCTCGCTCTAAACATTGAGCGCAATGGTTTTTCGATGAGTGTTTACAACCGCAGTCGTGACAAAACTGATAAGTTTATAGCGACTCGCGCTGCTGGTAAGAATTTCAAAGCCACATACACGATCGCTGATTTTGTTGCCTCGCTAGAGAGTCCTCGTAAAATGTTGATCATGGTCAAAGCAGGAGCGCCTGTTGATGCTGTGATTCAAGAACTAATCCCCTTTTTAGATGAAGGAGACATCATCATTGATGGTGGTAACTCACTGTATAACGACACCGATCGCCGTACCATCGAGCTAGAGAAAATCAATCTCAAATTCATCGGTATGGGCGTGAGTGGCGGTGAAGAAGGCGCTCTCAATGGTCCAAGCATGATGCCAGGCGGTCAGAAATCTGCCTATGCTGAAATCGAGCCAATCGTCACCAAAATTGCGGCTCAGGTCGATGATGGCGCTTGTGTGACCTATATTGGCAAAGGTAGTGCGGGGCATTATGTCAAAATGGTGCATAACGGCATCGAATATGGCGATATGCAACTGATTGCCGAGGCTTACGATTTACTGAGTAATGGTTTGGGGTTGACCGCCAGTGAGTTGCATGAAACCTTCACGACATGGCGTAGTTCAGAACTTGATTCATATTTAATCGATATTACTGCTGACATTTTCAGCAAAATCGATGATCTCACAGGCGATGCGTTGGTCAATAAAATCTTAGACGCGGCGGGTCAAAAGGGGACAGGCAAATGGACAGTGCAAAGTGCCTTTGACCTCGGAGTACCGATCCCCACAATGATCGCAGCGGTGACAGCGCGGGTAATGTCTTCTTATAAAGAAGAACGTGTGGCGGCTTCTAAGGTGCTGACCAGTTCAGCTACTGGTAAATATGAAGGCGATCGCCAAGAATTTATTGATGCTGTGCGCGATGCACTTTACTGTTCCAAGATTTGTTCTTATGCTCAGGGCATGGCACTTTTGGGCGCAGCCTCGCGTGAGTTTGGCTATGACTTAAATCTTGGTGAAATTGCTCGCATCTGGAAAGGTGGCTGTATCATTCGCGCCGCTTTCTTAGACAAGATCAAGCTAGCTTTTCAGCGCAATCCCCAGTTGCCTAACTTGTTAGTCGATCCCGATTTCAAGCAAACTATCCTAACCAAAGAAGCTGCTTGGCGTAAGGTCGTCATGGCTGCTGCCCAGTTGGGTATTCCGATCCCCGCTTTTAGTGCCTCTCTCGATTATTTTGATAGCTATCGCCG
>JAYTWB010000312.1:0-6882 GCA_043743655.1 Cyanobacteriota bacterium
ACTATCATGGTTAACTTGATTCTTATGTAATTTATTCTAAAATAAGATTTACTATGTCAGTTGTTAAATTAGAATATAAAGCCGCACTAGAAGGGCAGGATTTTAAACCCAGTTTTCCGATAAAATCAAAACATAAAAAGGCAGTGCGATGCACTGCCTTTTTATGTTTTGGTTGCCATAGTATAATTTATAGTATGACTCAAGCTCTGACCCGACAAAAGCTTTACGAACGCGACCTCAATCTTTGGTTTGAGGAGACTTTAGATTGTTTGCGATCGCGTGATTTACAAAATTTAGATATAGAAGCATTAATAGAGGAGATTGAGGGTTTGGCAGGACGCGATCGCCGAGAGATTAAGAGCTTTTGGGAAAAGAGCGATCGCTTATGAATAGTTCTTCGGTCAAAAATTCGATCAAAGACTCGATCAAGCCAAAGCGAGTTTTGTTTATTAGTAATGGTCACGGCGAAGACTTGAATGCTTGTGAAGTTCTGAAGGCTTTACAGCACAAATATTCGGATGTAGAAGCGATCGCCTTACCGCTTGTTGGCGATGGCAATGCATATCGGCGCGCAGGTGTCGAAATTGCTACGCCCACAAAAGCTCTGCCATCGGGTGGGTTTGCTTATATGAGTTTGTGGAAACAGATAGAAGACTTTCAGTCAGGATTAATTAGTCTCACTTGGCAACAAATTAGGGCAGCGCGAGCATGTGGCAAAACTTGTGATTTTGTGTTTGCGACTGGGGATGTTCTTCCTGCCATATTTGCGTGGCTGACTGGCTTGCCCTATGCGATGTTCTTAGTTTCATCGTCAGGGTTTTACGAAAATCGTTATATTCCACCCTGGTTGCAAGCTCAGATGATGCGATCGCCACGTTGTCGGCAAATTTTAACTCGTGATGCTTATAGTGCAGAATTAATTAGCAAGAGAGGCTATCGAAATACAAATTTTGTTGGTTATCCAATTATGGATGTGCTGGAACCGACAGGTAAGGATTTATATTTGCTCGAAAATGTACCTGCGATCGTCTTATTAACAGGCAGTCGATTGCCTGAAGCTGCGGAAAACTTAGTATTGCAGTTGAGTTTGTGTGAAGCGATCGCGCAAGCATTTGCGCCTAATCCAGTTCAGTTTCGAGCGGCGCTAGTACCAAGTCTGATGCCAAAGTTATCTGAACTTGCGGCGATCGCAGGTTGGCAATATGAGGAGGGTAAACTTTATCAACAAAAATTAGGAATAAGTATTCTTTGTTTTAGTGATGCTTTTCCTGATATTTTACAGCAATGCGATTTAGCGATCGGTATGGCAGGAACTGCAGTTGAGCAAGCAGTTGGTCTGGGAAAACCCGTTGTCCAGATTATCGGAAATGGTCCTCAGTTTTCTTATCGTTTTGCGAATGCTCAAGAACGTTTACTAGGCTTGTCAGTGCAAACTATTGGCAAAGGATTTGCAACACCTGAGATTTTGCGAGAGGCGGCGGTGTGCATCAAGAGAACATTAGGCGATCGCGATTATTTAGCGCGCTGTCGCTTGAATGGTCGGGAGCGCGTTGGAGCAAAGGGCGGTTCTGAAGGATTAGCGAATGCGATCGCATTACAAATATTTAACTTTTAAAAACCCCTGAGAGTGCGCTCCTTCGGGGCGCATTCTCACAAATCTTTATGGATAATTTATGAATTATTTTCCTGCTGATCGATATTTTGCTTATCTCACCTCACCAGCGATCGCGGCGATGCCAGACAAGCAGAATGTGGTAATTATTCAGCCAATGGGAGCGATCGAACAGCATGGCGCACATCTACCACTGATTGTCGATGCGGCGATTAGTATTGGTGTATTGGCAAAAGCTTTAGAGAAGTTAGACCCCACAATTCCCGCCTATGCTTTGCCGCCCTTATACTACGGCAAGTCAAATGAGCATAGTACCTTTGCAGGAACAATCGCGATGCGGACTGAAACAATGATCGCTGTATTGAATGATATTGCCGAAAGTATCTATCGCGCAGGTTTTCGGAAGTTAGCGCTCATGAATTCTCATGGAGGACAGCCGCAAGTTTTGGAGATAGTCGCTCGTGATTTACATGAAAAATATCCAGATTTTATGATTTTTCCTTTGTTTACTTGGCGAGTTCCCAATGCCGCCAAAGATCTATTGACAGCACAAGAACTAGAATTTGGCATCCATGCTGGAGATGCGGAAACCAGTCTCATGTTGTCACTGTTGCCCGAACAAGTACAAATGGATAAAGCGGTGACAGAATACCCGCATGGATTGCCTGAAAATAGTATGCTAAGTATGGAATCTGCAAATCCATTTGCATGGGTGATGCAAGATTTGAGTCAGAGTGGTGTTTTGGGTGATGCCAAAGCCGCGACTAGAGAAAAAGGTGATCAGATTCTTGCTTCTTTAGTTAAGAGTTGGGCGCAATTAATCGCAGATATTTATAAATTTGAGCAACCAAAAGCTTATGGCAATCATCTCCTCTAAACCAACTTCTAATTCTCATAAAGATATCTCTAAAAAAGAGATATCTAAAAAAGATAATCTTAAAAAAGATACGGCATCTCCCAAAGCGCAGCAGTCATTAGATTTATTGCAAGCAGAGGCAAATCTCGAAGAGAAGCTCGAAGATCAACTCGCGAAAGATAATCCGCCGTCAGCTTCAGTTGATATCAATATCCGTCCTAAAAATCTGGAAGATTATATTGGTCAAAAAGATTTAAAAGAACTCCTAAATATTGCGATCGCTGCTGCAAAATCGCGAACATCAGCCCTCGATCATTTATTACTCTATGGTCCACCTGGATTGGGGAAAACCTCTCTGGCGCTAATTATTGCTCAAGAGATGGGTGTGCAGTGCAAAATAACTTCTGCACCTGCACTGGAACGCCCTCGCGATGTGGCGGGTTTACTGGTTTCGCTGCAACCAGGGGATATTCTGTTTATCGATGAAATCCATCGGTTGCCTAGTGTGACCGAAGAGATACTTTATCCTGCAATGGAAGACTATCGCCTTGATATTACGATTGGGAAGGGGCAAGGGGCAAGAATTCGCAGTGTGCAGCTAAACAAATTTACGCTGATCGGTGCAACTACAAGGATCGGGGCGTTGTCTTCACCATTGCGCGATCGCTTTGGCTTTGTGCAACATTTTCGCTTTTATGAACAAGACGAGCTTACCCAGATTGTGTCGCGCAGCGCCAAAATTCTCGATACGCCGATTGATGATGCTGGCGCGATCGCGATCGCTTTACGATCCAGAGGTACGCCGCGGATCGCCAATCGCTTACTAAAGCGTGTGCGTGACTATGCCGAGGTCAAGGCAAAGGGTCAGCTAATCACCAGCGCGATCGCTGAATCTGCTCTCGAACTTTTTAATGTTGATCCTAAGGGCTTAGATTGGATTGATCGCAAATTATTAACTGTACTGATCGAAAACTTTAACGGTGGTCCCGCAGGGCTAGATACGCTTGCTGCTGCGACTGGAGAAGATGCCCACACTATTGAAGAAGTTTATGAGCCGTATTTATTGCAAATTGGCTATATCAATCGCACACCGCGCGGTCGAGTCGCCACAGCGGCGGCTTGGAAGCATCTAGGATATTCAGCGATCGCAGGTTTTTTGTAATCATTTTGAAGTCATAATCTTGAAATGCCACGCTTCTGGAGAAATACCAGCATTTTGACTGAATTTACATGGCAATTGCCAGAGAGGTGTCATGTAAAGTCTTGCAGGATAAGTTCAGATAATTATAGATTGCTATACTATGCTCACCATAATGCTAAAAAATTCTTAATCGGAGCATCATACGGCATGTTTCTATCGAACCGCAGCGTCAGCAATTCACTAATAGCAAGTATTTTGCTCAAAGCTAAGCGATTTGGCATATTTTCGATTTTTGCACTCACGGCGATGATGGCGAGTCATCCATTTTCAGCTCAGGCTCAAATTGCTGTTGATGGCTCTACTGCGACCGAAGTTAAGGGAAATGTGATTTCTCCCACAGGCGCAGGTACGGTCAATGGAGGGAATTTATATAATAGTTTTGATCGGTTTAATGTTCCATCTTCAGGGGTGATTTTTAATACGGGTAGCTCTTCAGTAGATGGAACAAAAGTTAACAATATTATCAATCGAGTTACAGGCGATACACCTTCTAGCATTCTCGGTACAATCGAGAGTCGTCAGGCATTTCCAAATGCTAATCTCTATTTGTTAAATCCTAATGGCGTTGTTTTTGGGGTAAATGCGCGTTTAGATATTGGTGGTTCTTTTTATGCCACAACAGGAACAGGTTTAGGGTTTGATCAAGACAAAAAGTTTAATGTTGATAAAAATTCCTTTAGCTTCCCCAGTGGTAATCCAACCAGTATTCAGTTTGCCATCGCGCAGCCAGCCGCCATTATCAATCAAGGCAATCTCACCGTTGATTCGGGTAAAAATATTTCTCTGACTGCAGGCACGGTTATTAATACGGGTAATCTCTCCGCACCTGATGGGAATATAAATCTTGCCGCCGTTTCGGGCAACTCTCAAGTAGAACTGCGATCGCCAGACTTAGTTCTCGGTTTTGCCGTCACCAAAGATGTAATCCCCACGACTTGGAATGGCGCGATCGCCACATTGCCAAAACTTGCTGAATTACTGACAGGAAAAGCATCTCAAGCTAATCAAGTTGTCGTTAAACCTGATGGTAGCATTGCTTTAGTTGATAGTCCTAGTAGCGCAGATATCGCAATCAGTGGGGGAATGGCGATCGCATCTGGCAAAATCGATGTGTCTTCGGCAACCTCACAGGGCGGCAAAGTTGGCATATTTGGCGATCAGGTGGGCTTAGTAAATTCTCAAATTAATGCTTCGGGGGCGACGGGTGGCGGTGTAATTCTCATCGGGGGCGATTTGCAAGGAAAAGGAACAGTTCCGAATGCATTGCAAACTTATGTGGATAGAAATTCTCAAATTACGGCTAATGGATTGTTAGTTGGTGATGGCGGCAAAGTGATCATCTGGGCGGATCGCTCAACTCAGTTTTATGGGGCGATCGCGGCTCAAGGCGGCAAAATATTAGGCAATGGCGGCTTTGTTGAAGTCTCAGGCAAGCAAAGTCTTGACTACCGAGGCTTAACCAATACCCTAGCTAACAATGGTAAAACAGGCACTTTACTGCTTGATCCCACCAACATCAATGTCGTTAATACGGGCGGTACTGCCACACTAGCAAATGTCTCAGCATTTGCTAATAGCCCTGCGACTGCAACATTAAATAGTTCACTAATTAACAATGCAACATCAAATGTGGTTTTGCAAGCTACTACCAATATTACTTTCAGCGATTTAATTAATATTACGACCAGTGGGATCAGTCTTACGGCGCAAGCAGGTAATAGCATTATTGCCAACACTCTGATTACAACAAATGGTGGTAGTGTTCGCCTAGTTGCCAATGATCCAGCTTCTGGAGCCGCCACAGGCTCAGGAAATATCACAACTTTTGGGGCGATCGCGACTAACGGTGGTGCGATTGACCTACAAATCAACAATGGCGGCGCATTATCCCTAAATGCCAATCTAGTGTCTGGGGGCGGAAACATCACTCTTCAGGCAACTAACACCGCAGCAGCATCAGGTATCGCCTTAGGCGCAACTATTAATTCTGGCAGTGGCGCTATTCTGATTAATGGCGCATCGACAACCTCCAGTGGCATCACCTTCTCAGGAATTGGTTCTCAAATCATTTCGAGTACTGGAGCGATTACTCTCAATGGAAGCAGTGTAAATACTACAGGACTTAATATACCGAGCGGCACAACGATTAGCTCAACCAGTGGCGCAATTAATCTTGTCGGAACTAGCACCGCAGGAGATGGGGTTCGTGTTGAAAGCATTGGTAACGCGACAACGATCCAGACCAGCGGCAACATCAACATCACAGGTAACAGCAGCAGTCTGACTAGCTTGGGAATAAACATCCAGCCTCCATCAGCTAGCACGACTTTAACTATTGATAGTGGTGCGGGCAATCTCACATTTACGAGCGATCGCAGTGCCTTTCCATCTGTCGCATTAAATGTCACAGGAACTCTTACTCTTCAGCCTTTCTCTAATGGTAATTTAGTATTCGGGGGAACTAATGTATTTTTAAGCGATTCATTTCTAACCACTTTAGCACTGTCTTCTCCTAGTCGAGTTGTGATCGGCAATGCCACATCGACTAATGCCATTAGTTTAGCAAATTCCTTATCTATTAATACGGCTAATCTTATACCAATTAGCATCCTGACCGCAGGTACTTTTAATGGGAATGGGAATGGAATTGACACCTCCACTGCTGACTTTAGTCTGAGTGCAAATCAAGGTGTTACAGGGCTGGGACAGATCACAGCCATAGGCGGCGATGTCGCGATCGTTAGTAGTTTGGGAAGTATAACTTTCACATCAGGTATTCCACTTAGTACTAGCAGCACTGATGCAAGTGCTGGCAATATCACGATCACGGCTAATGGAGATTTAACTGTGGGAGATATTGATTCTAGTAACTCAATTGGTAATGCTGGTTCAGTTAGTCTTCGCAGTCAAACTGGGAAAATATCAACAGGCAATATCATCACTTCTTCAGCGGGTAATGGCGGTCAAGTGGTTCTCGATGCATCGACTTCGATTAACACAGGGAGAATTAATACCAGTGGAACGGTCAGAGCAGGTGCAGTTACTCTCGATCCATCGGGTGACGTAGTTGCCATATCAATTGATGCCTCTAGCCTTACGTTAGGTGGCAATGTCACCTTGATTAGTACAGGTGGCAACCTGAGAGTTACAGGCTCAATTTTAAGCAGCATCACTGCTTCTTGCGTAGGTGCGAGCATCTGTACTACTGGTGGG
>JAYTWB010000313.1:0-3375 GCA_043743655.1 Cyanobacteriota bacterium
TGCCGACCTTGCGCGATCGCCAAAAATGGAAAAACTGAAGTGCGTTCCTTTAAAGCCAAAAAAGCATCGCCATAACGCTTAAATAATCGCTGATCGCCATGCCACACCGCAAATAGATGGTAGCTAACTAAAGCGATCGCCGTTGTTAAGGCAAAAGATGTTCCTAACCACAGCGTATGTGCGATACACCATAGCGCCATGCCGATCATTTGGGGATGACGGCTGATGCGGGTGATTCCTGTTTCAAATAGATAAACCTGTGGCTTCTGGATGGCAGCCACTTCTCCTAGATTGAATGTGGCAGGATAGAGAAATAGAAATGCGATCGCTGACAAAACTAAAACAAGTTCATGTAGCCCCGTGATAGCCTGAAAATTCCATAACTGCAAGCCATCATAACGATGATTGAAGTAGTAAATAAATAGCCCCACTGCCATCGGAATACTAACTAGCGCAAACATGACTCGATACAACCTTGCGCCAATGCGTTCTTCCGCCCAGATGCGTAATGCGGCTAAGCCGCTATGCGCGATCGCAAAGATTATAATCAAGCCGACCATTACAAAATGGGTGAGATAAGTCGAGAAGAAGGCAGAGATCATGCTAGCGAAAACAAGTTAGTAGGCTTCTAGTTTAGCTCACAGACTCAGCCATGCTTGAGTTTGAATCGCAAAATCGCTAGATTTAAAATCAGCGTCATCGCATTGGCAATAATAATTGGTGCAGCATTTACGCGTAATCCATAAATAAACCAAAGTGTAATCCCCGCAATAAACGTAACTAACATCGGTAGAGAAATATCTTTAGTTGATCGCGATCGCCAAACGTGAATCACCTGTGGCAAAAATGCCAGAGTTGTCAGAGATGCCGCCGCAAATCCCAGAATGTTTGTGATATCCATAAGTTTTAATAAATGAAGATAATCCTATCGTGCGACACTTTGCGCCGCGCGATAAGATTTAGAGCAAAGTTGGGCTTGAAGCAAGATGAAGCAACGCATTATCGGTATCACAGGCGGTGTCGCCACTGGCAAAACTACTGTTTCTGACTATTTACACCATACCTATGGTTTGCCCATTCTTGATGCCGATCTATATGCTCGAGCAGCATTAACAGGCGATCGCCTATCTGCGATATGCGATCGCTATGGTCAAGAAATCCTCGATCAACAGGGTCAGATCGATCGCCGTAAATTGGGAAACATCATATTTGCAAATCTAAGCGATCGGCATTGGCTAGAAAAATTAACGCATCCTTACATCAAAGAATGCTTGATCGCAGAATCAATGCGTTTAGCTCCATCCACAATAGTGATGGTGATTCCCTTACTTTTTGAAGCGAAGATGCAGGATTTAGTGACCGAGATTTGGGCGATCGCTTGTGATCAAGAACTGCAATTACACAGACTAATGAGTCGTAATCATCTATCAAAAACCGAAGCACTCCAAAGAATTGCTAGTCAAATGCCGCAAACTAAAAAAATTGAACTTGCCAATATTACAATTATCAACTCTGACAATACCGAAGCGCTATTCTCTCAAGTTGATCAAGCTCTATTTAGCTCGCAAATGATAAAATCTCGCAATGATTGATAACATCTGTAAATTCCTCGCGGAAAGCTTTTCTACCGATTTTGCCAGTTGGATATTAGGAGAAGCAATTACTTTAACCAAACTGGAACCATCGGAACTGTCAGTCGAACCAATTCGCGCTGACTCAGTAATATTTCTAGACTCAGCAGAAATCATCCTGCACATAGAGTTTCAGACCGAGCCAAATAAAAACATTCCTTTTCGGATGGCAGATTATCGACTCAGATTATATCGTAAGTTCCCTGAAAAGCAGGTACATCAAGTCGTGATCTATCTCACGCCCAGCAAATCAGCATGGGTATATGAAACCACATTTAACCTGAGAGAACTGAGCCATAAATTTCATGTAATCAGGCTATGGGAACAACCGACTGCAATATTTCAAAAATATTCAGGACTATTGCCTTTTGCAACTTTATCTAAGACTGACAACCCCGAAGAGACACTAAGGCAAGTTGCTAAGCAAATTGAAAATATTGCTGATAAACAGATACAAAGTAGCGTGGCAGCCTCGACCGCTATAATATCTGGTATAGCCCTAGACAAAGAAATCATCAAAAGATTACTAAGGAGCGAAATTATGAAAGAATCGGTAATTTATCAAGATATTTTATCCGAAGGCTTGGCTCAGGGCTTGGCTCAGGGCAAAGCTAAAGGTTTGGTTAGAGGCAAAGCTAAAGGCTTGGCTCAGGGCAAGGCTAAAGGCTTGGCTCAGGGCAAGGCTAGAGGTTTAGCTGAAGGCAAGGCTAAAGGTTTGGCTGAAGGCGAGGCTAAAGGTTTGGCTGACACGGCTCGTCAAATCGCGATGAATATGTTGTGTTCTAGTATTTCTGTAGATTTAGTTGCTCAGTTTACGGGGCTAAGTCTCGAGCAGGTCGAGAAATTGCAACTGCTTGCGGCGAAACAATCTAGTCAATTACCGTCTTGATCTCGAAAATTTAATCCTGTAGGGGCAAATGCTAGTCCCCTACAGTTTTTTATAATCTCCAAATAAAAAAAGACTTGGAAATAATTCCAAGTCTTTTGAATGGGAGTGTAATTGATGAAGTGGAAAGTCTATTGTGTCTTGACTTGATTACTGTCAATCACTTTCTGGACTTCTGCGCCTGGTTGATAGGTATAACCCCAAGTTGCATTCTGACTATCATCAATAATGCGCGGTGTGACAATGATGATTACTTCAGTTCGTAAATTTGTAGATTGACTGTTACGGAAAAGCGCACCGATAATAGGAAGATCTCCTAAGAAAGGAACTTTGGAAACAATTTCCCGATCAGCGTCCTGAATAATACCAGAAAGTATTAAGCTTTGTCCGTCACGCAGTCTAATCTGGCCAGATTTAACAGCGCGTTTTGTCAACAGATCAATAGTTCCGAAGAATCCACCTGTAACATTGCCATTAGCATCACGTGTTCTTGTATCAATAGTTCTGCCGTCACCAATCACACTAACTTCAGGTAAAATAGATAGATTAATAAAGCCATTGTCATCAATTTTAGACACATTGACAGAAAGTTTTAGCCCAGCCGTACTTTTTTCGACAGTTCCACCAGTAACAAGAGTCAGAATCTCATTACCAATATCAATTTGTCCTTCTTGTCCTTCTTGAACAACTAAAGTAGGATCAGAAATAACCTTACCTGAGTTAGATTGTATTTTAGCGGTAATAAGCGAAAAGAGTCGTTGAGGATTGGTCAGAATCGAAGGAGTTCCAGTGGAGCTGTTAAAATTGAGAGCCAATGCCCCCTGATCTGAAGATATCGCAGCACCTGTACCCGTACCA
>JAYTWB010000314.1:0-7406 GCA_043743655.1 Cyanobacteriota bacterium
AACAGGTCGCTCGTTAGGAAACTTTTATGTGGATATGACTCAAGCGATTACGCGCATTTTATTACCGATTAGCATTATCGGGGCGATCGCTTTTATCGCCGCAGGTGTGCCTGAGACCCTGTCTGCTCCTGTAGTTGTCTCGACCCTCGAAGACCCAAATCTCAGTCAGGCGATCGCGCTTGGACCCGTTGCTCATTTTGAGATCATCAAACAACTTGGTGAAAATGGCGGCGGATTTTTTGCGATCAATTCCGCACATCCGTTTGAAAATCCCAACACCTTCACAAATCTAATTCAGATTTTGACGATGATTTCTATCCCAACAGCACTGATTCATACTTATGGCGCGATCGCTAATAGCCGTAAGCAAGCTTGGCTGATGTTCGGCATGGTATTTATTATCTATGTTGGGTTTATTGTCGTTACAGGGATTGGCGAGTATCAAGGCAATCCTCTCGTCAGCAGCTTACTAGGTGGACAAAGTCCCAACTTAGAAGGGAAAGAAGTGCGATTTGGCTGGGCGCAATCAGCATTGTTTGCCGTGACGACCACAGGCACGATGACAGGAGCCGTCAACTCTATGCATGATTCCCTAATGCCAAGTGGTGGTTTTATCACCTTATCGAATATGTTTTTGCAAATCATTTGGGGCGGACAAGGAACAGGAACCGCCTATCTATTTGCCTATTCGATTTTGGCAGTATTTGTAACTGGGTTAATGGTCGGCAGGACTCCAGAATTTTTTGGGCGCAAGATCGAAAAAAATGAAGTGGTACTAACCAGTTTTTTGATTCTGCTCATCCATCCGATTTTTATTCTCATTCCAGGAGCGATCGCCCTCGCATTTCCCGATCAGCTAGCAGGTGTCAGCAACCCTGGTTTTCATGGATTGTCCCAAGTAATCTATGAATATGCCTCAGCCGCCTCGAACAACGGCTCTGGATTTGAGGGCTTAGCTGACAGTTATCCTGCATCGACAGGACTATGGTGGAACTTGAGTACTTCGATCAGTTTATTAGGTGGACGCTATGTGCCGATTATCGCCTTGCTTTTGTTAGCAGATGGAATGTCACGCAAGCAGCCAGTGGCGATGACCACAGGTACATTGCGGACGGACACCTTGCTATTTACCACAGTAACGGCAGGCGTAATTTTGATTATGGGCGCATTAACTTTTCTCCCCGTGCTAGCACTAGGCGCGATCGCGGAAGGTTTTCAGATTGCGAAAATAGCTGCGGGCGGATGATCTTCGCGCTTCGGGACAAATGGCAGTAAAAGTTCTCTAATAAAATCCATGAACAATAATTCAAGCGATAATTCATCATCTCCACAAACGCAGGCTATTGGTAGCCCCCCGCGTCGACACAAGCCTAAAGTCTCAATGGCTGGGCTATATCAACGGGCTGTTAAAGACGCATTTGCCAAGCTCAATCCACGCATTGCTGTTCGCAATCCAGTCATGTTTATGGTGTGGGTTGGTACATTGGTTACTTTGCTGGTCACGATTGATCCAAATTTATTTGGCACTGTCAAAGGTGATCCTAGTCAAGAACGTCTTCTGAATGGATTGATTACAGTCATTTTGTTTTTGACCGTGCTGTTTGCCAACTTTGCAGAAGCGATCGCTGAAGGTCGTGGTAAAGCTCAGGCTGACTCATTACGAACTACGCGATCGGATACGATCGCTCGCAAAGTTTTGCCTGATGGCTCCATTCAGGAAGTGAGTTCGACTGAGCTACGGCGTGGTGACTTGGTCAAAGTCAGGATCGGCGAAATGGTTCCCTCTGATGGTGAAGTTGTTGGCGGTGTTGCTTCAGTCGATGAGTCAGCAATCACAGGAGAATCGGCTCCCGTCCTCAAGCAACCAGGTACAGATATTGCGAGTTCGGTCACAGGTGGAACGCGGGTTGTCTCTGATGAACTGACAATTAAGATTACGGCTGATCCTGGGCAAGGATTTATTGATCGAATGATCGCCCTTGTCGAAGGTGCAGAACGCACAAAAACACCTAACGAAATCGCTTTGACAGTACTACTGACAGTACTTACACAAGTGTTTTTAATCGTGGTTGCCACGATTTTACCGATCGCTAACTACGCAAATACACCCACCACGATCGCGATTCTCATTTCATTGGTAGTTGCGTTGATCCCCACGACCATCGGCGGTTTGTTGAGTGCGATCGGCATTGCTGGCATGGATCGAGTTGCCCAATTTAATGTAATTGCCACCTCAGGTCGCGCAGTCGAAGCTTGCGGTGATATCAATACATTGGTACTCGACAAAACAGGCACAATTACTTTAGGCAATCGCTTAGCCGATGAATTTATTCCTGTCAATGGACATACGCTCGCCGAAGTAGCCACGATCGCGCTATCTGGCAGCATTTTTGATGAGACTCCCGAGGGTAAATCAATTGTGCAGCTAGCCGAGCAATCAGGCGCGATCGTCAACTTTGATCGCAACCTTGCTAAAGGGATTGAGTTCTCTGCACGCACACGGATGAGTGGAACCGATCTCCCTAACGAAATCGAAGTTCGTAAAGGAGCCGTTGATGCCATTCGTGGTTTTGTGCGATCGCGATCGGGCGAAGTCCCACCCGAATTTGAAGCCGCCTATGAAAAAGTGTCCAAGCTTGGCGGTACTCCCCTAGGCATCTGTCAAGGTGGCGACTTGTATGGTGTCATCTATCTCAAGGATATTGTTAAGCCAGGATTGAGAGAGAGATTTGATCAACTCCGCCGCATGGGTGTACGCACGATCATGCTCACAGGTGATAATCAAATCACCGCTTCGGTAATTGCGGAAGAAGCAGGTGTCGATGACTTCATCGCAGAGGCAACTCCTGAAGACAAAATCGATGTGATTCGCCGCGAACAGGCTCAAGGCAAACTGGTCGCAATGACAGGAGATGGCACAAATGATGCACCCGCTCTAGCACAGGCAAACGTGGGCGTAGCCATGAACTCTGGCACTCAAGCCGCTAAAGAAGCTGCCAACATGGTGGATTTAGATTCTGATCCGACTAAGTTGATTGACTTAGTCGCGATCGGGAAGCAACTGCTAATCACGCGTGGAGCCTTGACCACTTTCTCGATCGCCAATGATATTGCCAAATACTTTGCGATTATCCCGACCATTTTTGCTGCCTCAGGCATCGGTGCATTAAATGTTATGGGACTAAAGAGTCCGCAATCAGCAATTCTCTCGGCATTAATCTACAATGCCCTGATCATTCCAGCTCTAATTCCCCTTGCCTTAACTGGAGTCAAATTCCGTCCACTTACCGCCGATCAGCTATTGCAGCGCAATATTTTGATTTACGGATTAGGCGGCGTAATTGCACCATTTATCGCGATTAAAATCATTGATATTCTTCTGCCCATTGCCTAAAAACATGAAAAAATTTCTCACTCATGCTTCTAAGGATTTCCCGATCGCAGACCTCACAAGTCTCTGGGAAATCTCCATCAAAAAGAAATATTCTATCTATCTATTTCTAGGACTTTGCCTAAATCTAATCATTGCACCTGCTGTCTATGCTGCCAATGCTGATAGCTTCACAAAGTTTCAAGCGTATGCCTTAGGACTCTTAGGAATTGTCACTGTCAGCTTCTCGATCTATCTATTTGTTGTCATGTTCCAACCCGAAAAGTTCTAATTCCCTAAGCCCTATCTAAGACCTATGAACCCAATTCGCGAAATTACTAAAGCTATTCGGGCGACCCTTGTCCTCTGGTTGCTTGTGGCGGTTATTTATCCATTTACAATGTTAGCGATCGCGCAATTACCCTTCCTTGTAAATCAAGCAAATGGAAGCTTGATTCGTAATCCTCAAGGACAAGTTATTGGTTCGGCTCTGATTGGACAGCCATTCACCAGCGATCGCTATTTCAACAGTCGCCCTAGCACCACCAGCTACAGCACTGCCGATCCCAAGAAGGATGATGCTAGCATTCTCAAGACAGGTGTTTCAGGCGCTAGCAATCTTGCCCCTAGCAATCCTGCACTCTTAGAGCGAATCAAAGGTAAGTCTGATCCAGACCCCAGCAAAGCGATCGCTGGAGATTTAGCGCGACTGAAAACAGCAGGGATTACTCCAACCGCTGACATGGTCTACACCTCTGGCTCTAGTCTCGATCCACATATCACTCCTGAGTCGGCTAAAGCTCAAATTCAAAGGGTTTCTCAATCTCGCAAAATCCAACCTAGTCAACTAGAAACATTAATCCAACAAAACACCGATAATCGCTTTCTTGGTATTTTTGGTGAAGATGGTGTCAACGTGTTGAAGCTAAACTTAGCAATCGATGGTTTACCAAAATCTTAGTTTAAAATTTTAGACTTAAAGTTCTAGACTAAAGTACTCGGCACAATTAAAATCCTAAAACCTATACTGTCGGCGGAGCGGACAGTATAGGTTTTAGGATTTTATAACTAAAGCAAAATATAACTATGAAACCCTTATTAATTGTTGGTAGCGATACAGGTGTAGGCAAAACGGTGCTAACGGCATCTCTGGCAGCTTATTGGTTAACCTATCGCGAAACATCTCAAACAACACCTTCTACATCCCTAGGAATTTATAAACCTTTGCAATCAGGAAAAGGCGATCGCGAGTTTTATAAGCAGACTTTTGCACTTTCGCAAACCCTTGCCGAAATTACACCCTTGCACTTTGAAACGCCGATCGCTCCTGCAATTGCTGCTTATAAAGAAGGCAAAGAAATTGATTTAGCCCTTATTTGGCAACAGTTCCAAAAACTGCAACAGCAAAAGGAATGTTTATTAGTTGAGTCTTTAGGAGGCTTAGGTTCACCGATAACAGATGAATATATCGTGGCAGATTTAGCCCGAGACTGGGCTTTGGAGACAATCTTAGTTGTACCTGTACGATTAGGAGCCATCTCTCAAGCGATCGCCAATGTGGCTCTAGCTAATTTACAGAAGGTCAAGCTGAGAGGAATTGTCCTGAGTTGTTCACAAGTTTATGCTCCTGAGGAGATTGAAGAGCTTGCACCTCCACAGATGATCTCAAGGCTGACTTCTACTCCTATTTTAGGAATTCTGCCTCATGTCAATGACCTGAGTAATATTTCACAACTTGCGCTTGCTGCGTCAGAACTGGATATAGAGAAGATTTTGTATTAGCGAAGGGTCACACTTCACTAATACAATGAACTTATGCATGATCGCCTACTTCCTACAGCTTCTCTAACCCAAATTTCTGCTGAGCGCGATCGCGGCAAAATCATTGTACATTTGGGCGATCGCTCAGTCACTTTAGGACGCGATCCTAGTTGTGAAATTGCCATTGATATCAATATTTATGGTGCAGTATCGCGCCGTCACGCTGAGATTCGTCCGATCTTCGCTAAGCAAAATTTTGCGGGTTGGGAAATTTGTGATCTTGATAGCGCCAATGGCACATTTATTAACACTATCCGTTTATACAGTTGTTACCCGCTCAAGCATGGCGATCAGATCAAGCTAAGTCATGATGGACCAGAATTTATATTTGAGCTAGAAGCTTACCCGACGACATCTGTAACGACTAATTTCAATTTGCGACCGCGATCGCAGATTACGCGGATGACGCTTACTAAGTTATTACCGATTTTTTCGACAGGCAATGATCTCTGGAAGCAGGTTTATCTCTTACCGGGAATTGCGACAGTTGGCTTTGTCGTAATGATGTTTGCTTTTTTAGGGCAACCACAATTATTTAACTTGACGATTTCGATATATATCAGCCTTGCCGCTTATTATTTTGTCTATCAACTTTGTGGCAAATCGAAGCCCTGGTGGGTGATTTTAGGGGCGGCGCTGTTTACTGCATTCATCTTGAGAAGTCCAATTCTGCAAGTTTTTCTGTGGTTTTTCTATAAAGTTTTACCAGGTACACTGCCATTAGGACAGGGAAGTCTTTTCAGCGTTTTGATTGCCATGTTTTTTGGGGCAGGCTTGATGGAAGAGTTGCTCAAATCCTTGCCAATTTTTGGCTTATGGCTGATGGGCTTGAGATTAGGCAAAAAATGGCGATCGCGTGTTGGTATTAGTGAGCCATTGGATGGCATTTTAATCGGGGCTGCTTCGGCGATCGGCTTTACCCTAACAGAAACTTTGGGACTATATGTACCCAGCATTGTCCAGAGCGTTGCTAGTCAAGTAGGTAGTGCAGAAATTGCGGAACTAACGGGTTTGCAATTATTAATTCCCCGCGTACTTGGTTCTGTGGCAGGACATATGGCTTATAGCGGCTATTTTGGCTATTTTATTGGGCTTAGTATTCTCAAACCATCTTTGCGTTGGCAAATTCTCACAATTGGCTATTTCAGCGCCGCCTTGCTGCATGCCCTTTGGAATACAAGTGCCTTAGTCAGTTTTTGGCTTTTAGCTGTGGTTGGTTGCCTTTCCTATGCTTTTTTGGTCGCGGCGATCATCAAGGCGCATAGTTTTTCAGCTAGATCATAAAGCTACGGTCGATAAACATTACTAGCAGAGCAATAGAAAATCAAATAGTTAAAAGCCATGCTAAGCATGGCTTTTAACTATTTGATTAACTCTTCTATTTTTTACCAATAATTGCTGTCGCACACATCTTTCCAGAAAGTGTGGCACCTTCCATACTGTCAATATAATCTTGCATCGTGTAACTACCTGCAAGGAAGAAATTCTGCACAGGTGTCGATTGAGCAGGACGGAATGGGTCTTGTCCAGGAGCTTCGCGATAAAGAGATTGAGCCAGTTTGACGACACTTGACCAAGTGACATTGAGCTTATGAGAAGAAGGAAAAATCTCATGAACTTGAGCAATCATCTTCTCCACAATCGCTTCATTACTGAGCTTGATATAATCGTCCGCAGGTGTAATTACGACTTGTAAGAGCGAACCTTCACCTTCTTTATAATAATCAGTCGGACTGGTAATCGCCAGATCAGCAAAGGTTGAGAAATCTACTTTGATCGCATAAAGTAAATTATCAATATCCGTTACCCAACCATCATAGCGAAGTTGAACTGTAATTACAGGAACCGCATCAAGCTTATAGATATTGTCAAACTGTGACCATACTCGCCATTTCTCAGGAATGATTCGCTTTACCCCAGGCACATCAGTCGCGCATACATACACATCAGCCGTGATGATTTCTTCGCCATCTTCTTTCCCAACGATAAAACCTGTAACGCGAGTCTGATCACCTTCGCCTTCAAATAGAACCTCGCGCACACCCCGCCGCAAATGGATTTTGCCGCCTTTTGATTCAATATGTTTGACAATAGGCTGATGCAAAAACACATCGGGCGATCCTTCGAGCATTCTTAAAATCGAAGCTTCGGTTCTAGATGCAAAAAACTGGAAGATCGTGAGCATACATCTTGCCGAGATATTCTCGCAGTCGAT
>JAYTWB010000315.1:0-12591 GCA_043743655.1 Cyanobacteriota bacterium
GCCTCAGGGCTGGTTTAAGTTTTGTGTTTTAACCATTTATTTGTGTCTTAGTCACAAGCGGCGCAAAGCGCCGCTTGTGACAGCTATTAAATTCTATTAGGAGAAACTAAAATGACCGTACAATTTCGACACATTATGCTCATGGTGAAGGATGTTCCTGCTGCTGTGAAATTCTATAACGAAGGCTTGGGTTTAGAAATTACTAAAGCTAGCCCTAACATGGCGGAACTAGATGCTGATGGAACTAAGATCATTATTCATGGTGTGGAAGAAGACCCTGAAACTGGAGGATCACCGATTCTCAGTTTTCATGTGGATGATGTCCTTGAGGCGATCGCCACCTTAGAGACCCTCGGCGGCAAATTAGAAGGACGCATCCGCGAACCATTTTTTGGCAAAGTTGCCGCAGTTCGCAGTCCTGAAGGGCATTTGCTGAGCTTGCTGCAACCTAACTAGCTGTTTAGACAAGAGGGCAAATCCCTCTTGTCTAAACGTAATTTGAAAACCGTTATATTAAACTAGAAGATGATCTATCAAATATTTCAATTTATGCGATCGCTAAAAACATGGGCAATTATCTTAGTAGCCGCCATCTTTATTGTTTCTTGTAGCCCCGCAATTACTTCGTCAGTCCCACCTGCTACTATTTCTCCAACTTCTTCACTCGCTTCTTCATCCCCTTCATCAGATCAAGTTAAACCGACCTCAGTTTCTAGAGTCGTTTCATTAACTTCTCTCTCAGCAGATATCATTTATCGATTAGATAAAACAAAATTAGTTGGTATCCCTGGTAGTCGATTATTAAAGCAAAATCCAGAAATATCTAAAATCACTCAAGTCAGTGAAGGGCAAACACCGCCAAATTTAGAAAAAATTATCGCGCTCAATCCTGATTTAGTAATTGGAGCCGAAGGATTCCACGATCGGATTCTCGAGAAGCTTAAGGAATTGAGAATCCGTACATTAACCTTTAAGACAGATAGTTGGAAATCGCTAGAAGATCAAACTCGGGCGATCGCCACCGAAATTCAAGCCGACCCCACGGCGCTGATCGAGTCTTATCAAACCTTGCTCACCACAAAATCTCCTAAACCAGAATCAACTCTAGTCTTAGTTAGTTCTCAACCAATCCTCGCCCCTAACAAAAATAGTTGGGCAGGAGATTTGCTAACTAAGTTTCAAATCAATAATGTGGCAGCAGATTTGCAAGGAGAAAGCCCTCAAAAAGGCTATATCACTCTTTCTGCCGAGAAAGTTTTAGAAGCTAATCCTAAAGTTCTCATTCTTGTTGATATGGGCGATGGCGCAATTAATAAGCTTAAAACTGAACCATTCTGGAACAAGCTCGAAGCTGTAACCAGCGATCGCGTTTATACCTTTGATTATTATGGACTGGTTAATCCCGGCAGTATTGAGGCAATTTCTAAGGCATGTACGCAACTACAAGCGATCGTCAATACTAAAGCTTAATTATAAGCTTATTGATTTTATCTTCAATTAATCTGAATTACAGGTACAGGGCTTTGTGCTGATTTACAACCCATAGAAGTTTTTGAAGGCGCGGCTCTGTCGCCCTTTCAAAAACTTTCTGCACCATTTTAAGCATCAGTAGACTGTACTGATGCATCAGTTTGAATTTATTTTTGAATTTGTGCATCATGAGTCAGCCCACATTGCAACGGCTCAATGCTATTTAAAAACCTGATCTTTTTGATAGTTATTTTCATTAAGCTTCATGTTAAGCTTTTTTTAATAGCTATCTTTATCAAGTAAAGTCGTTTTTACAAAAAATTCAACTGTGAACCAAATTATGAGTCAAGGTAAATTAAAAATGTGGGTAGGTCTCGGCTCCTATCTTTTGTCTGGTGTGGCTTCAACTGTGATTGCGACTCAGATTAACCCCGCTACGGCTGAAAATGTTGACCTATCAGCACCACCGAAATTTCTGCAATTGCTTGCAGGTGGTGAAGGCGGTGAAACGGCAGCGGGAGAAAAAACTGCACAAGGCTTTAAGGGGATGCAGACTGTCGTTACTCGCACTCAAATGGCGATCGCAAAGGGTGATTTCAACGCCGCCAAGATGGAGTTTGCTAAATTTGAAGACTCTTGGAAGATAGTTGAAGGTGGCGTTAAAGCCAAAAACTCCAAGCTTTATGATGCGATCGAAGCGAGTTTGACCAATGTAGAGAAAGGTATCGAGAGCAAAAACAAGAGTCAATCCTTGACTGCTCTACAGATGCTCACCTCTAGTATTGACGTAGCCTCAGGCATGAAGCCAGTAGCTGCTGCCGATGCAGGTGGTGAAGGTGGCGAGGGCGGCGAAGCTGCTACGCCTGTAAAGCCAACTGTGAAACCAACTGTAACTGTGAAACCAGCAGTTTCTGCGGCAGGTGGTGAAGGCGGCGAAAGCGCCACAGATTCGGCTTATGGCAATGGAGACTCATTTGTTAACAAAGTTAGTGATGCTGATCTACTCAAAGCTCTGCGTCAAGGTGGACATATCATTTATATCCGCCATGCCCAAACCGACAAAGACTACGCCGATCAAGCTGATCCAAAATTAGACCTAAGCAACTGTGGGACTCAGCGCACTCTTAGCGAAAAAGGCTGGGCGCAGGCAAAAGATATTGGCGCTGGATTCCGAGCCGCGAAAATTCCTGTCGGAACCGTTATCGCCAGTGACTACTGCCGTGCATGGCAGACTGCTGATCTTGCATTTGGAACCTACAAGCGCAACTCAGCCCTCAATTTTGTCAAGTCTGAAGAATACAATGCGGCGCAAAGACTTCAGATGAAAACAGCAGTAATGCCACTACTAACAGCCTTGCCAAAAGCTGGAACTAATACCGTAATTGTTGGTCATGATGATGTCTTTGATTCGGCAACAGGAATCTATCCCAAACCTCAAGGCATGGCTTATATCCTTAAGCCCGATGGGTATGGTAAGTTTGAAATCTTGGCGAAGATGTCAGCTGAAGGCTGGATGATGCTAGCGAAATAGAATCTTGCAAGAATTAGTGTTGCGAGGATTTGCCTCGCAACACTAATTCTTGATTAGAATAAACGCTGTTTAAGTTATATTTCGAGCCAAATTATGTTGATGTGCATCGCTGATGTACTTAGCAATGATGAACTGACTAGCGTTGTCGCGCAATTAGACAACGCTAGTTTTGTGGATGGGAAGTTGACGGCTGGTTGGCACGCTCGACTGGTTAAGCACAATACACAGGTTCAAGATGACGGATCGGGACTGTTGCCTGAATTGCAGAATCTGATCCAGAATGCAATCAATCGTCATCCATTGTTTCAAATAGCTGCTCGTCCGAAAGTGGTGCGATCGCCACTTTTTAGTCGCTATGAGCAGGGCATGTCCTATGGTACTCATGTCGATAACTCATTAATGGGAAGTGGCGAGCATTTAATGCGATCAGATATCTCACTAACCTTGTTTTTGAGTGATCCTGATACTTATAGCGGCGGTGAGTTGATTATTGAAAGCACGCAGGGAGAACAAGTTTTTAAGTTACCCGCAGGTTGCATGATTATTTATCCATCTTCAACTTTGCATCGAGTTGAAATAGTGACAAATGGAGTTCGGTTAGCCGCCATAACTTGGGTGCAGAGTTTGGTGCGAGATTTGAGCGATCGCGAATTATTGTTTGATCTCGACACCGCGCGGCAAGCTATATTTGAGAAATATGGTAAAACTCTAGAGTTTGATTTAATTTCCAAAAGCCATGCCAACTTGCTGCGAAAATGGGCTGATTTATGATTGCTGATTTATAATTATTGTTGAGATTAACTAATGGCTCGTCTTTGGAGACCTCAAAATGTATCGCTCTGGTATTTGATGCCTGTGGCTCTATCGCTACATGGATTAGTTCTCATTACTCCGATCGTATTAGAAGAATCTCCTAAGGAGAAGCCACAAACTTCGCCTGTCAAAATGCAAAAGCTTGCCTCCTCAAAAATCGCTGCGTTACCGAGTCCATCGCCAACTGCCATTAGCCAAGCACCGATTCAACCGCCTGTTCCCCAACCTGCAATTCCTCAGCCAATTCAGTCAACTATTCAACAATCCGTTCCCCAACCGATTCAATCACCCATCCAGCAATCTATTCCCCAACCTTCAACTACTCCACAACCGATTCAGCAACCTCCAACTCCCCAACCTGTTCCACAACCTCCAGCAAAGACCCCAGACATCTTTCAAATACAAGGCGCAACCGCCTGCGATCGCGTTAAAGATTGTTACGCTTCGGCAGAAAGCAATGGTCGATTAATCTCCCAAACCTTAAAGGAAAAACTTGAATCTCAAGGCTATACATTGACAGCGATCGACTTAGACGAAGAGACAGGCATGAAGATATATCGTCTATTTCAGAATGGGCAACCTAAGGATTATTTACATATTATTTGGACAGATAAAGGCACGCGTAGTTTGCGATTGCCTGAACCTGAGACAAATTATGATCAACTTCTATTGAAAGCAAAATTGTAGGGTTGTAGAGATTTTAGATTTTAGGGCAGAGCATTCCCAAATTAAAGTAGTCGAAAAAATTATAGATTTCTGTGGGAATGCTCTGCCTCTACAGACCAAATATGTTGATCGATTTATTATCGACTGATAGCCGCACCGTAGTTCCAGAAGCCAAATTTATCGACATTGCGGTGCGAGCATAAATATTCTCACCGCTCGGTGTGACCAGCCAATACCGATATTCGCGCCCTAAAAATTGCCGATCGCGAATCACCACTTGACTGGTTGAATCAGCAATTAACTGCAACTCTTCTTGACGAATCATCACTACAGCACGATCAGAAGGATAATCGGGAGATAGATTGTCGCGCTCAAAACAACCAATCTCAGTCTGCCAGCCGTCATTTGCCCGATGAGCAGGTAAGAAATTAGCTTGAGTGACAAACTCTGCCACAAATCTAGATTTTGGATGTTGATAAATATCTTCGGGTGTGCCAATTTGTGCCAAATTACCTTCAGACATGACGGCGACTAAATCACACATCGACAATGCTTCTTCTTGATCATGGGTGACAAAAATTGCCGTGGTTTGACTGGTCTTGAGAATGTCACGAATTTCTTGACGCAATCGCAATCTTACCTGCACATCCAAGTTGCTCAAAGGTTCATCGAGCAAGACTAAAGCTGGCTGTGGAGCCAATGCGCGAGCCAGTGCAACTCGCTGTTGTTGACCGCCCGATAGCTCATGGGGATAGCGCATTTCTAATCCTGTCAAACCCACTAAAGCGATCGCATCGGCTACTAATATCTGAGTCTGTTTCGCAGAAAATCTTTTACGGCGTGGTTGTTCTAATCCGAAGGCAATATTTTTGGCGACTGTCAAATGAGGAAACAACGCGTAATCTTGAAACACCATCCCCACATCGCGGCGTTCGGGCGGTTGCCAAATGCTCTCATCGGCAACGGTTTGTCCTGCTAACTCGATCGCTCCAGATTGGGGTCGCTCAAACCCAGCAATCATCCGTAATAATGTGGTTTTACCGCAACCCGAAGAACCTAACAGTCCCAATAGGTCGCCTTGCCTGAGCTTGAATGAAACCTGATTGACGGCTGGCTTGGTGGACTTGGCAAACTGATGGGAAATGCGATCGAGGTGCAGGATAACAGGGGTAGACATTTAGTTGCAAGTTATAGTCAATAGCATTTTTTCCATAGTAAGCTAATCTTGGCTACCTGCTCTACATAATCTTCTCTATGCGCTTGCTCTTTGTTCTGGAACGCTTTAGACAACTTCAATTTCGCTGGGATGGCTGGACTATCGGCAGCCTAATCATCACCTTCCTACTATCACTACCAATTTGGGCGGTGTTGAGTAGTGGATTTGTGGATGCGCGATTGATTTGGCAACACCTCGCTAACACGGTTCTAGGTACATATATCGGCAACTCGCTGGGGTTGATGGTTGGCGTTGGTATTGGCACGGCAACCATTGGTGTCAGTACGGCTTGGCTGGTGACACTTTGCCAGTTTCGAGGAAGGCGATTATTTGAATCATTACTGTTGTTGCCATTGGCTGCACCTGCCTATATTTTGGCGTACACCTACACAAATTTATTAGAGTACGCTGGTTTAATTCAAACCCAACTGCGGCTGTGGTTTGGATGGCAGAGTGCACAAGAATATTGGTTTCCCAATGTGCGATCGCTCTGGGGGGCGATCGCCATGTTGACGTTGGTGTTGTATCCCTATGTATATCTGTTAGCGCGATCAGCTTTTTTAAACCAATCTAGTCGCTTACTAGAGGCAAGTCGGAATTTGGGCTGTAGTCCGTGGCAAAGTTTTTGGCGCGTGGCTTTGCCGTTAGCGCGTCCTGCGATCGTGGCGGGGTTGTCTCTAGCGCTGATGGAGACGCTAAATGATTTTGGCACTGTAGAATTTTTCTCGGTTCCGACTTTTACGACAGGCATTTATCGCATCTGGTTTGGGATGGGTGAACGGTTAGCTGCTTCGCAATTGGCAATATTACTTTTGCTTTTTGTTTTTGGGTTGATTGTGTTGGAGCGAATTTCTCGACAGCAGCAACGCTATTACCAAAACTCTAGACAGGAACAAACTATATCTCGATACTTGTTGGCTGGCTGGCGCAGTGGTTTAGCGATCGCAGTCTGCACTTTGCCTGTCGTTTTGGGATTTTTGTTGCCTGTAGGAATGCTCCTCCAGTTGATGGGGATTGGGAGGACGGTTCGCACTTCTTCGCGGGACGATGCTGATTTTCCTAGCGATCGCGGATCAAGTGCGGCGATCGCCGCAAATACAAGCGATCGCTTTTGGGAATTTGCCCACCATAGTTTGACACTAGCACTGCTGACGGCGGCGATCGCGATTCTCATTTCAATTTTTCTTGCCTATAGCCAACGCTTGCGTCCAGTCAATCGCTGGACTATCCAGCTAGCGACTTTGGGTTATGCCGTTCCTGGAGCCGTGATCGCCGTAGGGATTTTGATCCCGTTGGGACAGTTTGACAACGCGATTGATGCATGGAGTCGCTCGACCTTTGGCGTTTCGACAGGCTTGCTGCTGAGTGGGACGATCGCCGCTTTGGTATTTGCCTATCTCGTCCGCTTTTTGGCTGTGGGGTTTGGAGCCGTGGAGTCAAGCCTTGATCGCATTAAGCCTAGCCTCGATGAAGCATCGCGTAGCCTCGGTTGCGGCACAGTCTCGACTTTGCGAAAAATTCATCTGCCCTTGATGCGAAGTGGATTGGTCACAGGGCTGATTTTAGTGTTTGTCGATGTGATGAAAGAGCTACCCGCAACGCTGATTGTGCGACCGTTTAATTTTGATACTCTTGCCGTCCGCGTTTACAATCTCGCCTCTGATGAGCGCCTCGCCGAAGCAGCGGCTCCAGCATTAGCAATCGTTCTTGTGGGATTACTACCTGTGATATTGCTGAGTTGGCAAATGATCACAGGCGATCGGGCTTCGCGATCCAATCCAAACCAATAAATTAGAAAAACTTTGCTTCGCAAAGTTTTTCTAATTTATTGGTTTGTTTACTCGACACCCAACGAAACGCGATCGCCACCTAGTCGCTGTAACGCACTCAACAATGTCACTACCCCTTCATAGGGAACAGCGCGATCGGCTTTCAGGATGACTACGCCTTGAGGTTTTTCGAGCAAGTACTGCGTGACCGCCTGATCGAGTTCGTCTGGCGACATAACGGTATTGTTGACGAGGATTTGTCCTTGCAGATTGAGTCCGATCACTAGAGAATCAATCGGTGCTGCCGACTTGCCTGTTTGTCCGCTCCGACCTGGCAATGTCACATCAACCGCCTGAAAATTGGTCAATGTCATCGAAACAATAATGAAATAAATCAGAATAGTCATGATTACATCCATCAAGGGAACCAGATTTAGTTCTGGCATCTGGGAGCCTTGGTTCCGTCCACGAAATTTCATAATTAAATACGTTTTAATTTTCAAAGTATTGCAGCGGGCTTTGCTTGCCACAATACTTTGGGGTTTTATATGGATTGATTTGTCGGTAAATTTGTGGAGTCAGCGATCGCGGACGACTCTGGCAGTAACTGCTGCAACACCTGCACCAATCGGCTCACCAATGCATGATCGGTTAGTTCAATGCGATCGCTCGATGCAGACCATTTTTGCCGATAGATTAGCTCTAGCTCATTGCCAACATCGGCAAAGTAGTCCATTTGCCCCACTTGCAGAGACACACAAACTCGAAACACCGCGAGCGTAACCACCGCCACCAGCATTCCTGCGGCGGTGGTGATTAGTGCTACCGCGATGCCTAAGGCTGCTTTCGATGTGTCTGCGCTCGACCCACCGCCACCGATTTTAAGATTAAAAAACGTGGCAATCAGTCCTGTGACAGTTCCTAAAAGTCCCAACAATGGCGCAATGCCGACAATTGACTCAAGCAATTTATCGCCTTTTCGCATCTGCACAAATTCGCGATCGCCTGCTGCTTCGAGGGCTAGCCGAAAGGTCTCAGGCGTTGGTGAAGTGAGCTTCAGTGGTGCATACAAAAAACGTCCAATCGGCATGTCCTGAGCCATTTCTGCCAACGCGCGCGCGCGCTCTAGGTCTTGCATAGCGGCATCCAATATTTGTCGTACCAGTCGTTTTTCACCACGCAGGCTATACCACCAAAACCAGATGCGCTCTAATGTGCAGGATAGGGTCAAAACTGACAGACCCACGACTGGAACCATGACTGGTCCCCCCTTGCTAATAAACTCAAAAACAGTTCCCATAAGGTTTTAAGTACTTGTCCAAAACAGCGCAAATTTGGGAGATCACGCCCCTATGGAGCGTGATCTCCCAAATTTGCGTTTGTAATCAATTATGCCATCTACTTAAGTCCAACCCGAACGATCCATAATCTGCAAGGCGATCGCGTTCTTTTCACCAAAAACTTTAGGATTTAACGGATCAGCTTTGAATTTACCAAATCCTGTTAACACCGAATTCATCGCTACGCAATCGACAACTGGATACTCAAAATTGCTCCCCGCAAAAATCTGCTGCGCCTCTGGACTGGACAGATACTCTAGATATTGCAGCGCTGCCTCTCGATTGGGCGCAAACTTAGCAATGCCGCCACCACTGATATTGACATGAGTACCGCGATCGCGTTGATTGGGGAAAATAACGCCCACTTTGCTGGCAACTTCACGATCTTCTGGCTTGCTAGAGTTGGCTAATCTCGCGAGGTAGTAAGTATTGGCGATCGTGAGATCACCCTCACCTGCCGCTACCGCTTTAATCTGCGAAATATCATTCCCCCCTGGTCTCCGAGCCAAGTTTGCCACTACACTTTTTGCCCAATCTTCTGTCCCTGATTCGCCATCTGCGGACACAATCGAGCCGACCAAAGACTGATTGTATACATTGCTTGACGAGCGCAGCAGCAGCTTGCCACGCCATTTTTGATCGGCTAGGTCTTCGTAGCGAGCAATGTCTATTGGGTTAACTCTTGCTTTGTTATGAATAATCACGCGAGCGCGCTTTGTGAAGCCAAACCAATAGCCCTCAGGGTCTCTCAGACTTGATTTAATCCTAGAGTAAAGCAAGCTGCTCATGGGAATTTGCTGAAACAGATCACTCTGCTGTGTTCGCCACAGGTTTCCCGCATCCACCGTAATGATTACATCAGCAGGACTGTTTGCGCCTTCACTCCTGACCCGCTCAATCAACTTGTCAGCAGCAGCTTCGACAAGATTTACTTTGATCCCAGTTTTGTTGAAAAATCCCTCATAGACTTGATTGTCAGCATCATAATGCCTTGCTGAGTAGAGATTAAGCACTTTGCCATTTTGAGCAAAGCTACTCTTCGGATTCCAGAGTTGATGAATCGCCACTGTGGTCATTGCTGCGCCAGCAGTGAGAAATGTGCGCCGTTTCATGTTCATATTTTTAACTTTATAAAACTTAATAAAACTCAGGTCGTCTTACGGATTAGTTGTGTGGCGATCGCAACACAACTAATCAAAAAATTACTGTGCCTCTAATAATATAGAACTAAATTATTGAAATATAGTTGCATTAAGCTCTAAATTTTTTTCTTGAGCGATCGCCTATTATGCTTCTTAAAATATTCCTGAAACGGGAAACACGCTTTTAGAGGTATTCTATCGAAAGAGAATCTGTCCATCGCACTTTCTAAGCAAGCGAGTTTATAGCTATCTAACCTGCGGTAATTCATTTCAAAATCATGACAAAAAATTGGGTGGTCGCGATCGCCGTATTTTCTTACCCCATATTTTCTTGCTTTAGTATTTACGCCGCAGGCTTTACTATCTGCGCCGCAGTCTATGGTGAGCCAAAGAATGAGGCAAAAATGTCTCGGCGAGCTGATGACTTAGAAATTGAGCGTCAGGTGATTGAGAGTAGCCCTGTTCTGAGACGTTGGTTAGAAGACCCGCCCGATTTGCTCGATGACATTTACAATGTGCCGAGTTTTAATTCAAAGTTGGGAATTGGGATTACATCGCGCGATAACTCGCTGGGCGTTACCGCTGCGGTTGAAGATTTGTTTGTGGGGCGATCGCCTTTGACGGTGAGTGGTAGTTATCAGACTGAGTTGAGTGGTCGAGAAAGCGAGATTCGGGCTAATTTTCGCTACTATGTCTTGCCATTGGGTTCTTATTGGAATTTTTCGCCAATTGTTGGTTATCGGCAGTTTAATCAAGCAGATCGTCCGCAAGTTTCAGGCTTAGATATTGGCTTGCAGGGAATTTTAGTTTTATCGCCACATAGTTCGGATTTACGCTTCAGCCATACTTTTACGGCTCCTAGTGGAAATCTGGAAATGAGTACGACTATGCTCTCTACGAGCTATGCGCTTACAAATAATTTACGACTAGGAACCAAGATAGAATGGCGGCGATCGCCTTTAATCTATGACAGTCGGCTAGGAATCTTATTGGAACTGGCGCTCTAATTCAGTTTTGCCACGGGATAATCGGTTAACAATTTATGTTGGGTAATCAGGTCGATCGCCGTTACTAATAACTCGCGATTTTCGCTAATGTTAAACAAAACTTTGAGGCGATCGCAGTCGGGCTGACCTAGTGGATCGAGCTTAGCGATCGCTTGGGCGATTCCTTCTCCATTGGCATCTGCTTGTAATGGCTTAAAAGTCTCTTTAGCTTTTTGATTAAATTGCATGACAATGCGATCGCCATCAAATATTACTTCGGTTCCGCCATTGGGAAGCATTTCTAGTTCGCCAATTGTGAGCGCTATTTCAGCTTGATCGATTTGAGAAGCTCTCAGTAATAGCTCGACAGGACGGTGAGTGGGATAAACTTGACCACACCGAAATAGGGGCTGATATTTCCATTGCTCTATATTACAATCCCAATATCGAATTGCATAGGAATGGAATAGATAATCTTGAACGTTTATCCCTTGACTAAGCATCAATGCGCCATGGGCGATCGCTTCAAATGGTTTATGACTATAAACTTTGCCCATTTTAAAATAGTCTTCAATAAAAGTACGCACCGATGGAATTAGGGAGCAACCACCGACTAAAAGAATGTTTTTGATGTCACCTTTGAGAATTCCTTTATTAAAAGAGCGATTGATTAACTCATCGATCGCCATTTGCAATATTCGATAAAATCCTTTGCGCTGAAGTAATTGCTCTAACTTAGTTCGAGTGTAATTAATCTCGGTTGTCGATTGTGTATTCACCTCAAAAAATATTTCTGATGTAGCCTCTACTTCTGAAAGCTTGATCTTAATTCGTTCCATAAAAAACTTGAGCATACTCACATTTTCGACTTTGTGGCTCTCTAAATATTCTTCAATTAACCATTGATCAATATCTTCACCACCAATCGTATATCCTGTTTTCGCGATCGCTTCGGCTTTATATTCTGTCCATTCACTTTGATTTATGCCGATTTGGTCGCCCCACTTTGCCACATTTTCACTCTTCGGCAATCGCACTAACGACAAATCTAATGTGCCACCCCCAAAGTCGATCACTAATACCAACGCACTAGATGAGATCGCCTCATAACCCAAAGCTGCCGCAGTTGGCTCATCAATTATTCTGATTCGAGGAGATTGTAAACTTGGCAGATTTGATGCAAATATCTCCGTACTGCATTCTTCTAACCAACGTAAATATTTTTCGTAAGATTGGACTGGAACTGTCAAAATTATCTCTGTTGGGAAAAGCTGCTGCGATCGCAATTCTTTTAATAATCCGCGCAAAAACTGATTGCCGATCCATTCAGGCGTAACTTTGATACCGTCAAGTCTAGGCACATAGCGCACGTCCGCCACTAACCGCCGTTTGATTTGATTAAATGACCTAGTGGGAGAGCGCTCTTTGCCAATATCAATTACCCGTTGACCGATTTCGACAATTTCTGTTTCTGCATTCTGCACATATAACAAAGATGGAACCAGAAAATTTAGCGGTGCAGGGCGATTAAGATTTTCAAAAATTAAAGTCTCAGGCTGATTAGTGGCAATATTCCATCGCGCCATCACTGTGTTAGTACTACCGAAGTCAATTGCGATCGCATTATTCATACATAATATTACTTTTATTGTTTTAGG
>JAYTWB010000316.1:0-3961 GCA_043743655.1 Cyanobacteriota bacterium
CAATTTACAGCGCTGTACCGTAGTATCATAAAAGTAGTTTAAGCAAAATATTCCTATATAAGAATTACGGTCAGTTGTGGAACTTTCTCTAAAGAGTGAATATGCGATTTTGGCGATGCTAGAGTTAGCTCATAACTATGCGATCGCCCAGCCTCTACAAATTCGCCAAATTGCTAATCAACAAAATATTCCTGATCGTTATCTAGAGCAGTTACTAGCCACACTCAAGCGTCAAGGTCTAGTCAAAAGTCAGCGTGGCTCTAAAGGTGGATACATTTTGGCGCGTGAACCTAGAGAAATTAGTTTGCTGGAGATTATTTGCGGCATCGAAGGTAACGATCCGATCTCGGAGCAGAAAAATGGTAAACCAACTAATGAAAGTGCTTCTCTTTCGGTAATTCGGGAAGTATGGAAATCTTCGCAAATAGCGGCGGCTGATGTATTGGCTAGCTGCACCCTGAAGGACTTGTGCGATCAACAACGACAGCGCCAAGTCGCGACAAGCATGTATTACATTTAATGACCTGATAATTAGCCAGATCGGTTCGCCCGCAAAGCAGGCGAACCGATCTGGGTTTTAAGGTGGTGACAACAAGTTTAACTAAGTATCGATCGCTAGATCGCTGGAGAATTTATGCGTCAATAAACAGATCGCTACCTTCTTGAGTAACTGCAAAGTTAGCGACATCAGTGGGAGCCTTGCCCATCGCAATCATCTTTTTAGCAATACCAGGTAAGGGAATGCCCACAAATGAATCTACCCATTCAACATTTTTGCCAGTACAGATTTCAAACTTAGAACCATGAAAAGGGCAAGTAATTACGCCGTTTTCAAATTTACCCTTCGCCATGGGAAGCCCAAAGTGAGGACATTTATTGGCGATCGCACAATGCTTATCACCAACTTTTGCCACGAGGATTGATTGACCATTGGCACTGGTTTTCAGGACTTTGTTAGTGCTGACATCAGCAGTAGTAGCAATTTTGACTTTAGCCATGACGAAAGACTCCTACGATATGAGATATTTTTATAGTTCTAAAAAATGCTTACCCGATCATACAGGATCAAATGTTTGAGAAGCTGCGTTGCAGGATAAGGCGATCAAAGATTACTTAAAACAAAAATCAAACCAAATAACTATTGAGTAAAAGTACTTAGTTAAGTTAGTCTAAACATAAAAATAACGACCCTAAAATACTTGAAAACTTCTACTCTCACTTCTTATTCTCATCAACCGTTAAGGATCACCGCCTTTGGCGACAGCTTAATCTACGGCTACGGTGATCCTGTTAATGGTGGTTGGGTAGAACAACTGCGGCGGCGATGGATGAATACAGAAGCAGGGCATGTCCTCTATAACTTAGGCGTGCGAGGCGATACGGCTTCACAGGTCAATCAACGATTAGAGCAAGAGTTTTTAGCTCGCGGCGAGCTTCGCAATAAGCTTCCCGATTTGATTATTTTGTCCGTTGGCGTGAATGATTCTCCACGAGTTGGTAAGCGCGAAAGTAGAAGCATGACCGATCGCGATCGCTTTACTTTAGAAATCATCAACTTACTCGACAAAGCCCAAACTCTATGTCCAGTCATATTTGTGGGCATGGTTCCTGTTGATGAATCGAAAATGCCTTTTCTCGATTGTATGCACTTCAATCACGAAGATCAGTTCCGTTATAAAGAAGCGACTAAATCAGCTTGTCAAGTACGCGATATTCCCTATTTAGATATCTTCGATCTATGGCAATCTCGCGGACAAATTTGGATTAGCGATCGCTTATCTCAAGACGGGTTACATCCAAATACATCTGGTTATAGCGCTCTCTTTCAAGATATTCTCCACTGGCAACCACTGATGCAATTAGAACAACTTGTAGCCATATCGTGATTTGGGCGGCGATCGCTTAAGATATTAGCAATAAGTAATGATTTGGGGCGCATACCCTCTATATGACTGACCAAGAACAAATGAGCCTATTTGCTCTAACTCCATCAGAAGTCTCTGAACTCCCTCAAGCTGAGGGAGTATCCGCAGCTTTGCCATTAAAAAAGACTTCGCGTTCAATAAAAACTACTTCCACAGTTGCGATCGCAGTACCAGTGGATGAGCAGTTTGCTAGTCTAGATGCATTGCGCGAAGTTGCATGCAACTGCCAGAAATGTCCTCTGGCGGCAACTCGGACTAACGTTGTGGTCGAGCGCGGCGATCGCAATGCCAAAATCCTGATTATCGGCGAAGCTCCGGGTGAACAAGAAGACCTATCAGGATTACCCTTTGTCGGTAAATCAGGACAGCTTTTGGATAAAATTTTGGAATCAGTTGGATTTGACACAAATAAAGATGTCTATATTTGCAACACCGTTAAATGTCGCCCTCCCAATAATCGTGTTCCCACAGAAGTTGAAATGAACACTTGCAAGCCCTATTTACTAGAACAAATTCGGCTAATAGATCCCAAAATCATTTTACTGACAGGAGCGACCTCACTCAAATCGATCATGGGTGAAAAGCGTGGCATCTCCAAAATTCGCGGTCAGTGGCTGGAATGGGAAGGACGTTTAGTCATGCCTATCTTCCATCCTTCTTATTTATTGCGAAATCAGAGCCGAGAACAGGGCAGCCCAAAGTGGCTAACATGGCAAGATGTCAAGGCGATCAAAGCTAAGTATTTAGAAATTATTGGAGCTGATGGCGTAGTTGATGAAGAGGAGGAGTTTTAGTGAGTAATTTAAAAGAAGATTTAGTAAAAATGGTTGATGTAGCCATATGGGAATGGCTATCGCCACATGCAGCAAGGGCAAGAGTAATTATAGTTGGCGCAAAGCTAGATATTGTGGATGTGGGAGTTGCGCTGACGCAAGATAATAAGCAGTTAGTCGAAGATTGGATCGCTGATGGTTGGTTGCGTCATCCCACAGCAGAAGAGCTTAGCGCTTGGAATGCTAACAAAGAAAAAGAGTTTATCAGTCTCGTTGTACCGCCATTTGTTTTGGTCAGGCTTGCTACTACTTCCCCATAAAATACTTCCACATAGAAAAAAAGAGACCAGCTATTAACTGGTCTCTTTTTTTATTAACAGTAACCAAAAGAAAAAGTCTAGGTTACTTTCCCTGTTTCGTTCCTAGACTTTTTCTTTTGTTCGCTCCTCACACCTCAACAATATACATCAGTCTTTTCAAAATGTCTACTGGTTTGTCATAAAATTGAGAGCTTTTTCGTAAGCATTTTGGCTGATATTTGTTTTGTCGAGAAAATTAGCGAAGCGCGCTTTGTTCATTTTCTCGATTTTTAAAGATAGTTTGCCCAAATATCGATCGCTTCTTGAGAGCCATACCATTTACCCGATCGCGCTGAATGGTAAACACCATCGATCGCAATATTTGTCGCGCCATCTAAATAAGCCGCCTCAATCGGGATAATGCCGTCACCCCACGCATCACCTTGCCCAATAGTAAGCTCATAGCTGCTATAGGCAAGCCATTTTTGGGGTGTGGACTTTTTGCCCTGCACTGATTTCCCAGCGATGCAGATATATTCGATATCGTCATAAAAGGCATGGGGATAGTTATCGTTGACAAAACCTAAGTTTTTAACAGCCCAAGGCTCAAGGCTGCGTTGGGGTGTGCCTAGACAGACGAGCTTGGCAACTTTAGATCGCGCATTCCAGACTTTGTCGTAATAAGGGCGATCGCCTAAATAAATTCTGGCTAGCCATCCTCCTGCGGAGTGGGCAATAATATTGACTTTCGATGCGCCTGATTTTTCTAATTCTAGATTTACAGCTTGATCGAGCTTTTCTAGGATCGGCGCAATTGAACGCCCGCCAACAGTCGGAACCCATTCCCACCATTTCAGAGGGACAACACTAGCCGATAAGTTTTTATTTTCTAATTTTTGAGCGATCGGGATATAGTCAGATGCACCTGCGAGATATCCCTCAAGAATAATATTTGGATTGCTTA
>JAYTWB010000317.1:0-5703 GCA_043743655.1 Cyanobacteriota bacterium
GGATAATGTGGCGATCGCTTTAGTCACAATTCCTGAGGCAGTACCTCGCCAACCTGCATGAACCGCCGCAACAGAACCTGACTTGCGATCGCCGATCAATACAGGGACACAATCTGCGGTGCAGACCCATACAGAGTGATTCATATAATGATTCATATGCGGCTCATGGGTTGCCCACACTCCATCTGCTTCGGGCATACTTGGATTAGCATCAATTTCATTTGCATGAATCAATCGATTTCCATGCACTTGTTTGGCGCGATAGGCTTTACCCGAAGTCGCTAGATGATGATGCAGATCGGTTGGTGATTTTGGATCATGCGATCGCGTAAAAAATCCATGCCGCCAGTCAGCTAGTAAGTCACAAGTTAGTACACCATCTCGCAATTGCCATTGATTTGCGTTCATTGATTTTGATTTACACTTTAAAAGAATTAGGATGAATCCCCATAGCGCTCACATACTAACCCAAAAAAGCTCAAAAAAAAGACTAAGGGATGCTTTGCATCCCTTAGTCTTTTTTAAAAACCACCTAAGAACTAACGATGTAACTGCACAGGTCTACCATTAGCGGATTGAATTGGTCGAGCATCGACTTGATAAATCTTTTCAAAAGCTTCAATCTGCTCTTCAGAAATAGTCATCGGTTCCACAAAGACATTCCATTTAACTCCTTCACTACATGGCGGAGTCGTCAGAGAGCCGTCATAACTATAGTAAGCCATGCTTTTAGGCAGAAGATCAGCAGCATTGATCATGCGATCGCTAACTGTATTAGTTTTGCCACTTGCAGGAATATTTTGCCAAACTTGTTCAATCAAAGCATTTGCTTTACCTTTGTTGAGCATAACTCCTACTACTGCGAGTTTCCCTGCTTCATTACGATGAACTAGATGTAGTTCCATTGCTGTCGCTTTATCGTTGATTTCATGTTCACTGGGTGTATGAAAATGGAACTGGAGTAGGGCATATTTCTCTCCATTAATAGTAACGGTACTACCTTTTGCATAGTTCACTTGAATTGTGTGACCGTTATTAACAACAACCAAAGGCGAAGATTTGTAATCGAAATTGATTTTCGCAGGTGTACTTTCTACAGCATTTTTGATATTAATCGGTGATTGATCTCGACCTGACTCACACAGGGCAAAGTCTTTACCCAGAGAACCCCATTGAGTGGGATTCTCCGCCCCGCCATAACCCCAATGCGGTGTGCCTTCACCTGCTAGAGCAGGTGTTGATAATGTTGGTACTGCCACGATCGCGATCGCTATTAAAAGCAATAGATGTTTGTTAAATTTATTCATTAATAAGTTATTTCCTTTTTTAAATCTTGGAGAACGGAATTGAGTTCGGGCTGACTATATCACAAAATTTTAAGCACTCTTCTAAAGTTTTTTTGAAATCAGCTAGAGAGATTTCTAATGTTAATTTAGGTTCTGTAAACTCGCTCCAGATAGTCGCCGTGTCTAATGTGAGCCTTAGTCCATGACCATTGCCAAGCCCTTCGATGAGAGCGCGATCGCCTTTTTCAATCTCTTTGATCATAGCTAATAGGTCTTCACAGATAGCAGCAATGCCTTGGATTTCTGACTCAAAGTATTGACTAAGTAGCAAGTATTGAGGATGAGTATCAGCTTTGAAATAATTGTCTTTGTCGTAATAGAACTTAATATTAATCATCTACGGTAAACTGGATAAGCAGTATTAATTGTATTTGTGGTTCTATTGTAGTATCCCTCGATTCTCAATCCGCTAGGTGAAGTACCTTGCCAGCGCTCTGTGGGAGGATTGACTGTAGAAAAAGCAGATTGTATCTCTGACAAAACTTGAGATTGTGACCAGCGATCAGGAAAGAATGTGGAAGTAGATACTTTGCGAATCCATTTACCCGTAGCAGGATTGAGAACTTCGACACGACCGACATACACGCCTTGACTATTCGCAGGACTAACGATATTGACTAGTCGGGCGCGATCGCTATCTTTGCCATTAGTGCGGTGATGGTAACCACCTGCTAAACCTTTACGATTAATTTCTCCTCGGAAGAGGTGATTTTGATTAATGGTTAGAGATTTAGGCGCAATCACTTTGACAATGGTCGTAGAGGCAGGATTTCGCACGATCGCAGTTGAAATTTGCGCCTGAAGATCAACTGCATTCAAGAATGTGGAACTGAATAATGCACTTATTACGGCAAAACCAACTGTAAACTTAGAAATCAATGCATTTGCCATAGTTTTATGTAGCGGGCGAATCAATGAACATAATCATTATATGAAGAAGAGATATTTTAAACAATGGCGATCGCAAACCAATACGGATATTACACCGAAGACTATCGGGAATTTGTAATTACAGACCCGCGCACACCACGCCCATGGTTTAACTATATGTGGAATAGCGAATATGCAGGACTGATTTCGCATACAGGTGGCGGCTTTAGCTTTCTTGACTCACCACGCGACAACCGCATCAGTCGAATGCGCTACAACAGTCTGCCTTGGGATCGCCCAGGACGCTATGTGATGATTAAAGATGTTGACACTGGTCAATATTGGTCACTGAGCTGGGCTCCGACCATTGACTTGAACTATGACTTTTATGAGTGTCGGCATGGTCAGGGCTACACCAAAATCACCACCGAGATTAATGGAATCCGTGGCGAGATTACTTACTTCGTTCCCACTGATAAAAACGCGGAGATTTGGCAAGTTAAACTAACCGAACTTTCAGGACAAGTGCGCGATTTAGAGGTTTATTCTTTCTTAGAACTGTTGATGGGCAACGCTCTCAACGATCAGATCAATCAACCAAATGACAAGCATTTTACCGACATCCATTTTGATCAAGATTTGCAAGCGTTAGTTGCCACGCGCCGCTATTGGGTGCTAAATAAGGGCGTGTCAGTTAAGCAGCCAAATATTGATTGGAAGTACCAGATTTATTTTTCGCAAAGTCTGCCTATTTCTGGGTTTGACAGCAGTCTTGATACTTTTATCGGTAGATGGCGCTCGGAGGCTAATCCTATCGCTGTAGAAACAGGAGTGATGCAGAATACGGAGATTACAGCAGGTGATCCAATTGTGGCGCTGCAATCGAAGATCGCTTTAGAGGCAAATACTTCCATTGATTTTGCCGTAGTTTTAGAGATCACTCCCAAAGATACTCGCTTAGCTCCCGCTATGAAACAGCTTGTGAAGGGGGAGAATGTTTCGGAGATTGCTGATTCTCAATTCCAAAAACTTAGACAAAAATGGGATCAGCATTTATCTTGTGTGCAGGTGCAAACTCCTGATGCAGCCTTTAATGCAATGTTGAATGTTTGGAATCAATATCAGGCGGCTGTAACCTTTGATATGGCGCGAAATTCGGGCTATTATCACGGCGGTTTGTTGTTTGGGACAGGCATGCGCGATCGCTTTCAAGACATCCTTGGCGTGGTAATGGTCGATCCTGCGCGAGTAAGAGAGAGATTAATCAAAGCTCTAAACTTCCAGTTTAAAGACGGTTCCACTTTACATAATTATTTTGTGCTTACAAATACAGGTGAACGGACAAATCATTCAGATACGCCACTCTGGATTCCGTTTGGGATTGTCGAATACCTCAAAGAAACTGCTGATTTTTCGATTTTAAATGAAGTTGTTCCTTATCATGATGGAACTGAAGGAAACGTCTATGAGCATTTAGTAAGAGCGCTAGATTTTGCGATCGCAAACACAGGAGATCGCGGAATGCCACGCATTTTTACAGGTGATTGGAATGATACGCTCGATCATGTTGGCTCTGAGGGTAAGGGCGAAACTACTTGGGGTGCTTTCTTTTTAGGTTATGTTTTGCAAAAGTCTTTGCAAGTTTGCGAACATCAAGGCGATCGCCCAACTTTTGAGAAATTTCAGAACTTCTACGAACATCTTCGTAAAGTTACTAATGATATTTGTTGGGATGGAGAATGGTATTTACGCGCTTTTCGTGATAGTGGTGAACCGATTGGAGTTTCGACTGCGACTCAGGGCAAAATCTTTTTGAACGCGCAATCATGGGCGGTGATTTCGGGACTAGCTCCTCAAGATCGTGCTGACAGAGCAATGGCTAGCAGTCGCGAACATCTTGCTACTCCTTTTGGAATGCAGATTGTTGCTCCATCATTTACAGAAATTGATGACACGATTGGTCTAATTAGTCGCTGTGTACCCGGCAAGAAAGAGAATGGAGCCGTATTTAATCATGCTTCAGCTTGGTTTGTACTAGCGGCAATCCTCAATGGTGATGTCGAATTTGGCTGGGAGATATATCAGCGAATGATGCCTATTAATTCATCTCAAGCGACTGATCAAAAGTGCGATCGCTTTGAAACTGAGCCATATGTTTATCCTGAATATGTGACCAGCCCCGATCACCCAACCCAAGGACAAGCAAGCCATTCATGGCTCACAGGTACAGCCGTCTGGATGTTGAGGATTGGCGTTGATCATATTTTAGGATTCCAGCCCACTTTTGCGGGGATGATCATCGATCCACATATTCCTGCAGCATGGAATGGCTTTACCGCACAGCGGAAATTTCGCGGTAAGGTTCTCTCGTTGACTGTGGTTAACCATAGTTCTGTCAAACAAATGACGGTGAATGGTCAAGTTGTAGAAGGGAACTTTATCGATTTGGCACTCTATAATGGAAAAGAAATAGCGATCGCAGTTCACTTATAACCTTTCAGCATAAGCGGCGCATCGCGGCGCTTATGGTCTTTACCAAAAAATATGAATATCTATCGTTTACCTGTCTTAAGTGATAATTACATTTTTGTCTTGCATGATCCTGACCAGAATATCGCCGCGGTTGTTGATCCTGCTGAATCGAAAGCCGTCTTAAACAAATTAGAAGAATTAGGCGCACCCCTAGTTGCCATTTTTAACACACATCATCACAGCGATCATATTGGTGGTAACTCAGGACTACTCAAAAAATTTCCCGAAGCGATCGTCTATGGGGGTGAAAAAGATCGCGATCGCATTCCACATCAGCAAGTTTTTTTGAAAGCAGGCGATCGCGTTAAATTTGGCGATCGCGAGGCTGAGGTATTTTTTGTACCGGGGCATACATACGCGCATATTGCCTATTACTTTAAACCAATTACTGAGCCAACTGGTGATCAGGGCGGTGAGTTATTTTGTGGCGATACTTTGTTCGCGGGTGGCTGTGGCAGGTTGTTTGAAGGAACTCCCGCAGAAATGTTGCACTCCCTTGATCAATTGCGCCAACTTCCTGACGATACTCGCGTGTGGTGCGCCCATGAGTACACCCTCGGCAATCTTAAATTTGCGCTGACCGTTGATCGCGATAACTCTGAGTTGCAAGAACGCATGGTGACGGCAACAGCGATGCGATCGAGAGGAGAAGCAACTATCCCCACGACAATCGGGCTAGAGAAGCGCACTAATCCATTTATGCGGTGGGATTCTCCTGCAATTCAGCGATCAACTGGGATTGAGATTGGCGATCGCGTATTTGCCAAGATTCGTGGACAAAAGGATAATTTTTCTGGATAAGCTAAATCAGACTAGCTGATTGAAAAGATTACACAGATTTAAAAACCTGTGTAATCTTTTCAATCCATGATTCAAAGTTACTTTTAACTGGGGTGCAAGGATTCGAACCTCGGAATGTCTGGACCAAAACCAGATGCCTTACCACTTGGCGACA
>JAYTWB010000318.1:0-4407 GCA_043743655.1 Cyanobacteriota bacterium
GCTTGTTCTTGCAAAGCGATCGCTTCCGATTCTTGATAGGTCAGCGCATAGACTCCGCCTTCTGGAACCGAGCGCAATGCTTCCCATGTTAACAATCCTGTGGCTGCGTTTAAGTTGAGGACTACATGATGACGTTGTAGCGATAATTTTGAGAATAGGCGATCGCGTATTTTTGCTAATCTCTCTCCTGCCTGTCCGATGGTACGTTGTAACCAGCGATCGCTTTTGGTATCAGTGGGACTAAAGGTAAGTATTTCAGGCAGTTCTATGACAATACCGCTTACCATAGCTGCTAATTGTGCCTCGCGGCGGCGTTCTACTTGTAATTTAATCTTGGCCTCTGCTCCTTGATCTGATGGTTGATAGAAGACCTGTCCTTGCAGACTGCTAGGTAAATATTGCTGCTCAATCCAATGGTCACGATAGGCGTGGGGATAGAGATACCCAGCACCATGACCGAATCCTTTTTTATCGCGATTACCATCTTTGAGAGAATTGGGAACATCGGATTGACGTTCCTGTTCAACGGCAGCGATCGCATCGAAGAATCCCATGAGACTATTTGATTTGGGAGCATTGGCAAGATAGAGTGTAGCTTGGGCTAAATGGTAGCGCCCTTCAGGTAAACCAATACGGTCAAAGGCTTCAGCGCAAGCATTCACGACTACCACGGCTTGCGGGTCGGCAAGTCCGATATCTTCACTTGCTAAAATCAGTAAACGTCGCAAAATAAAACGGGAATCTTCACCTGCATAGACCATTTTGGCTAACCAATAGAGCGCAGCATCGGGATCGGAACCACGCACACTTTTTATGAAGGCGCTAATCGTATCGAAGTGAGCATCGCCTTCTTTGTCGTAGAGAACGGCTCTTTGTTGAATCGATTCTTCGGCTACGGCTAAAGTAATGGCGATCTCGTCATCTTCGTTTGGTTCTGTTGTCTCTACTGCTAGTTCCAATGCATTCAGCAGTGATCGCGCATCACCGTTGGCGACATTGGCTAAGTGAGCGATCGCTTCTTCGACAATTTTTACATTGAGGTTTCCATAACCTCTATTGCGATCGCTAATTGCTTGTTCTAATACGCGCCTCAAATCTGCTTCGGTTAATGGCTTTAATTGGAATAATCGCGATCGGCTGACTAATGCTTTGTTCACTTCAAAGAAAGGATTTTCGGTAGTTGCACCGATGAGAATAATTGTGCCATTTTCTACCCAAGGCAGTAATGCATCCTGTTGTGATTTGTTGAAGCGATGGACTTCATCGATAAAGAGGATCGTTCTTTGATTGTGATAGCCGCGTTGGGTTTGGGCGGTTTCAATCGCTTCTCTGATTTCTTTTACGCCTGCGAGGACAGCATTGATAGCGATAAAGTGGGCATTGGTAGTGTTGGCGATAATCCGCGCTAGGGTGGTTTTGCCTGTACCGGGAGGACCATAAAAGATGAGCGATGATAGGCGATCGGCTTGGATGGCGCGGCGGAGTAGTCTTCCTTGTCCAAGGATATGTTCCTGTCCGATGAATTCATCGAGGTTTCGTGGACGTAAGCGATCGGCGAGAGGCGCTTCCGATGCGGTGATTTGTTGGCGGTGGTTCTCGAATAGGTTCAAGATTTTATTTAACCATTTGTAACTTCCAAAGCAGATTCAATCTCTGATAATTTTTGCTGAAAAAGAACACGTAGATCTGTTAACTGTTGTGGATCTATGTTGGCGATATTTTCCCTAGATAATTTCTCTACACTACGCTGTATCGCCATAATTTGTTTTGATGGACTATGCTCTGAATCGATGTACTTAGCCTTAATTTGAGCAACAAGCTCTCTAGTCTTAGCTACATTTAAATCTTGAGATAATACCTGCTCAGTTGCTTTAATCCGTTCTTTTGCAGCTACTTTTTCTGAAGTTGCTAAGGTTTTGGCTGATAAAACAGAAAGTGCTAAAGCATGAGCGCCTTTAAGTCCACGTTCTCTAATTGCCTGTTTTAAGTCATTAGGAAGGGACAGCATTGGCATTAAATTTGCTTTAACTGATGTTGGGTTGAGTGCCAAGCCTAGCAACACTAACAGTAATTTTTCTTCAGTTTCATTCACGCCCAAACTTTGAAGCCCTGCTTTCTGTTCTTCAGTGGTGACGGTGACAAGAGTAGTTAGTTGACTTGTTTGTTTTTGTCTTTCTAAACGTTTTAATACTGTTGCTAGAACTGTCCATGTTTCCTCTGCTTTCATATTGGTAACATCAGCAATTTCTCTGAAAATGGCTTCAGCTTTATCAAGAGGGTTAAGATCCTCATGGTGAATAAATGTTAGTAGTGCTTTCCGATGTAAGTCATCGGGCATGATGGCAATGACTGCTCTCAAAGTTTGCCATCCCAAAATTTTGGCAGCTTGCCAACGGCGCTGACCATCTAGTAGGAGATAGTTATCATCTTGAGGGATCACTATTAATGGGGTAATTTGTCCATCTTTTTCCAGACTTCGGGCAATAGTTTGAATACTTTCATTGGTAATAGTTTGACGCGGTTGATGTGGATTTGCTTGAATTTTACTTACCTCAATATCTTTTTCCCCTGACTGCTGTTGTAGCTGGGATCTGAGAGTTTTAATTTGCTGTTCGAGGATAGGGGATTGGGAAGAGCGCAGCTTTTCGACTTCTGATTGTAGTTCGGTAATACGTTGTGCTTGATCTGTTGCTTGGATTGCACCAGTAAATCTTTGTGAAATTGATGGAATCTTTCCCATTGCGTTATTTCCTATTTGGATTTATTTGTTATGCAGTTAGTGCTTTTCGGTGACTGGTTTAGCCTTTTACTAATTTAATTATGTCTTTGGCGATCACCTGAAAATCACTGCAAGCAGGATGATTGGGGCGATATTTTTGTAATGGCAATCCATTAGCACTAGAGTTCTTGAATTCCGATGAATCACGAATATGCGGATATAGTTTGATTTTTAGCTGTTCAGTTATTTCTGGTAGCTGTTGTAAATATTGCCGATGAATTGCACGGCTGCTGTCATAGAGACTAGGTACAAGCCCAAGTATTTGAGGAGGTGGATTGAGCTTGAGGTCATCGGTAATCGCGATCGCCCATTCAACTAAATCTGCAACCCCAGAGATGGATTTCATTTCTAGTTGAATTGGCACAATTAAGCCTGTACTTGCTGCGATCGCATTTTCACAAATAATACCCATCGTGGCAGGGCAATCTAAGATCACCACATCATGACGAAGGGGATGACTTTTTAAGCGATCGGCGAGAGCATATTCGCCCCTGCGACGAATTACCAGATCGTCCGCTAATCTTGCCATGCTGGGATGCCCTTGACAGACTTCGATGTTAGGCGTATCCCATGTAGGAACCAATGTCCAATCACCTGTAAATTCTTTAGATAAAGCGGCAACTATGGATGTATCTGGGGTGGCGGGGAGAAGTCCACAGAAAACATCTAAAGCACGTTGAGGATCAAGATCGATTAATGCAACTGATACTTTGTGCTTGCTTAATTCGTAAGCAAGGTGAACAGCAAGGGTTGATTTCCCCACTCCACCTGCGTTTGCAACGATTCCAATGATGATTTGCTTTTTACTCATGTCATTGCCAGCGATGTCGTATTTTAATATACGACATATGTGTAGATACTTACATAATGAAAATTTAGCATTAAGTTGATGGTTTATAGTGTGTCGTATTTTAAAATACGACACACTATAATTTCCTCTGCCATAAATTTTGGGATGTGCTTAACCATGCAAAATATCTATGAACTTCCTCAAATGCTAAATCCTCTAGAAAAATTTGATCAAATCGTTTCTGGCAAAAATATCCAGATTGAGCGCATTATTTCTACAGGACAAACTACTCCTTCTGGACAGTGGTATGACCAAGAACTTGATGAATGGGTAATCTTGCTTCAAGGTGAAGCCGAGCTTTCCTATGCTGATGATACGAGAATAAAACTAAAAGCAGGAGATTATCTGCTCATTCCCGCGAATACAAAACATCGTGTTGAATATACTAGTATCGCACCACCCTGTATCTGGCTTGCCGTGAATGGGCAACTCTTATCTTAACTAATCCAAATTTGCTCAGCATCATAGAAAGTACCTTTTTGCAGCAGTTTGAAATCACCCAAAAGCAAACCTAACCAAACTTCAATGATTCGTAAATTCAACTTATGCTGTAAATCTATAAAACGCATAGGTACGGCATTATTTTTTAAACAAAAAGCGATCGCCTCAATCCAAGCAGTCACATCCTCAGTATGAGCAACTGATAGAGCTAAATCTAACTCCTCTTCAAGACTAAGCAAATGTTCTTGCTCAAGCACCTGAAGTAAAATTTCCTTGTCAACAGCACTAACAACTGAATCTCCATCCCTAACTTTTTCAGGTGACTTTCTTGGCAAAG
>JAYTWB010000319.1:0-2215 GCA_043743655.1 Cyanobacteriota bacterium
AAAGCAGCGCTAAGCGCTGCTTTTTTGTTTCATCGAACGGGCCAGGAGGGATTTGAACCCCCGACATCGTGGTCCGTAGCCACGCGCTCTAGTCCACTGAGCTACAAGCCCTTAACTTGCGAATCTAATATTAGCACAATCTGCAATCTTGGCAAGCAAAAAATAAATTTAATTATGCATATGCCCCACAGAAGGCGGAGTATAGCCCTACACTTTACTAAAGCTACAATTAGAGCAGATTAACTATTAAAAAATATGCTGCTGATGAAGTTGTGACTTCGCTCGTCCTTGATGGCTTTAGCATCACCGTTAATGACTTGATAGATCAATAAACACAATCTATTCCTGTCCGCGTAGCGGACGGGAATAGATTGTAAGTTTGCTTACGCACTCTTTACTTACGCATTTAGAGTTCTTCTAAAATTTTGAAGCGGACATGATTGAGCGCAAGTTCACCGATTGAATAAGGCTGCGGCTGAATAGTCTCAAAAAAGATACCTTTGCCGATCTCGACATGATACCAAGGCAACCCCATAAACCAGCGCGTGGGATAAGGACGAGAACCCGTATCATCGGGATTAGATTCCATCGGCAACCAGCCAATACTAGGAATATAGAACTCAATCCAAACGTGATTGTAATATTGATGTAAGGGAATATTCATCATCAATTCCGAATCATGAGGACATTTGTATCGTCCGACCGTGCGACAAGCAATTCCATTTAGTCGAGTTAGAGCTAGCAACAAGCCCACATATTCTCCACAAGAACCCGTACCTCTGACTAGAACCTCTTCGGGAGCCGCGATATATGGTGTAACACGGTAAGAAAGCTTGTCATAGACATAGTCACGAATCAGTAACATTTTTCGTAAAATATTAGTCTCATTCCCGACTGCTTCTTTTGCAGCAGCTTGGATGAGCGGATGATCCATACTCAATCCATCATCATCGATTAGGTAGAGCCTTTGCATTCCCAGTGATAGTTCTGGGATATTCTCAACTTCGCTATCCTTGAGTTCGTACTTAATTCCATGTAGTTCTAGAGTGGCTTTCCAGCCAAACATCCGCGATTCTTCTGGCTTGAGGTTGCCGAGCTTAAAGGCAGCGACAAGCTGACCATCGACAATTTCTTCTTCAAAGGGAATGCCAATTGGGGCGATCGCTAATAATTTTTGGCGATCAGTATCAGTGGGATAAGCAACTCTCCATGTGAGGTTATAGAGAGGATTTGGCTCTTCGGAAGAGAGTTCTTCGAGATAAATCATTTCCACTTTATAGCCAGTGGTGAGCGTGTAATTTAATTTCTCATTTTTATAGTGATTAAACTTGAGGCGATGGATAAAAGTCTTCTCACGCATTGAGACTGAGAATGGCTGATCTAAATCATTAGGATTATCACGAATATAGTTTTCATCACCTGAATAAACTACATATAAATCATTTTCTAAGAAGCACAATCCCAATGGATTTGGGAACGGAGTTAAGCCACGATGGATAATCTCACCAGTTTTTGCCTTGAGCCGATAAACCGTCTCTTCGGTGCGATCGCAAACCCAAAGTTCTTCATCAACTAATGTCAGCGATTCAAAGCCCGCACCTGGAGCATCCATCACCCTCAGCAAAGTGCGAGTAGCTCGCCCAAACACAAAAATCTTGCCAACTTCACTAGAGCTTACATATACACCACCTTCGGATACAGCAATACCATCAATCTTGTTGGGCAACTCCATAAATGGTTGTAAGTCAAAATCAACCATGTTGCAATAGTAGATTCCGTTATCCTTCGTAATCCAAAGTGTCTCTCCTGCGATCGCTAAACCTGTGGCATCTCGAAACTGAGGAGCTGTGTAATGATTTAGTACGGTTGCGCCTTCAGAAAATGGATCAATTTTGAGCAAATGCCCTTGATAAGCATCGACACAAAGGGCATAGGGATGGCGATCATTTGGATCAATTTGCCACACTAAACCGTAAAGGTTATAAGCGCCAACGGGATAAATCGTGCTTGGTAAGCTAGACATAGGGTGTTAGACGGGTGATTAGGCGAGGATTAGTTTTTCTTGCAGATTTTGATCTGACTTCAAAAGCAACATCACTTTGGTAGCGATCGCCACATTTAGCACTAAATTCTAAATTATAAAGGAGGACGGAAAGCCGACTCCTTTATAATTTAGAGACGTGAGTCGCCTGCTATGCGGGCGACACACGTCTTA
>JAYTWB010000320.1:0-1954 GCA_043743655.1 Cyanobacteriota bacterium
TCATCTATTTCTAGATTCTATGACAACTGCAAAAAGAAGGTGTCAGGAAAGAAGGGTTTCCCTAAATTCAAGAATCGTGGTCATTCAGTTGAATACAAAGCAACGGGATGGAAATTTAGTGAAGATCGGAAATATCTGACTTTGACTGATGGCTTTAAAATTGGCAGATTGAAATTAGTTGGTTCTCGCGATCTAAATTTCTATCAGATCGAGCAAATTAAACGAGTTAGGCTAGTCCGCCGTGCGGATGGTTACTATGCTCAGTTCTGTGTTGACGTGGATCGTAGAGAAGAGTTGGAGCCAACTCACTCAACTATTGGTCTAGATGTTGGCTTAAACCATTTCTACACTGATTCAAAAGGTGAAGTAGTTGAAAATCCTCGATACCTTAGAAAATCAGAGCGCGGACTTAAAAAGCTGCAACGCATAGTTTCTAAGCGTAAAAAAGGTTCAGCTAATCGAAAAAAAGCGATTAAACGATTAGCAAGAAAGCATTTGCAAATCAGTAGGCAGCGTAAAGACTTTGCTGTAAAAACGGCAAGGTGCGTAGTTCGGTCTAACGACCTGATTGTTTACGAAGATTTGCAAGTGCGGAATATGGTTAAGAATCATAAATTAGCCAAGAGTATCAGTGATGCTAGTTGGTCGATGTTTCGGCAATGGGTTGAATATTTTGGCAAGGTGTTTGGTAAGGTCACGATTGCAGTGCCACCTCACTATACGAGCCAGAATTGTTCTACCTGTGGAACATTGGTTAAGAAAACTCTGAGTACCCGTACCCATGTTTGTAAATGTGGTTGTGTACTTGATCGCGATCACAATGCTGCACTGAATATCTTGGCTCTTGGTTTAAGTAGGGTAGGGCATACCCAAACTCATTACGCCTGTGGAGAGTTCGACCTCTGCCATGTAGATGCAAGTCTATCTGGTAAGTTGTCTCGCTGAATCAGGAATCCCCGTCACTTCAACTTCAGTGCGGGGAGTGTCAAACAAACTGCGATCGCGATCAGAGTTATGATCAAATCTAATTTCTGAATAATTTCTGGAAAAGGAGCAAGCATTCGATGTCTGTAGTCAATCAGCAAGAAGTTTTGGCAAGTTTTAAGGTTTTGGTGAGCATGGCAAAAGCTGACGGTAAGCTGCTAGAAGAAGAATTTGCCAGTCTTGCCGATACTTTTGAAGAAATTCATCTACCTGAAGGGATTACTGTTGATCGCTTATTAAACGAAGATGATGAACCAATCGATAAATTACTTGCTCAAATCACCAGTGAAATCGCACAAGAGATGGTTTACCAATCTGCTTACGCGATGGCAAACATTGATGGTGAGTGTAGTTCGGAAGAGCAAGAACTTTTAGATAAAATCGGTGTAAATTTCACCAGTTCCAAGCTATGGGGCAAGCAAGAATGGCTAGAATCTTTAGAAAGACGCTCTACAAGATCGCCAATTTCTGAACAAATTGGTCAAATTGATGATCCTCAAAAACGGGCGATTGAGGTCGATAACGCGATTACTGATACTTGTTTTCTTAACGCTGTTTTAGGTGCTTTTCCGATTCCAGGAGTTGCGATCGCTTTCGATATGTTGATCTATTGGAATCAACTTGATCTTGCTCAGGCGATCGGGCAGAGCTGGGGCTATGATCGCTCACGCGCTGATTTTCGCAAAGCTTTATTTGGTAGCTTGGGACTTACAGGTACAAGAATCGCGGTAAGCAATTTAGCCAAATTGGTTCCTGTATTTGGCATGATGGTTGGTGCAACTACGGGCTATGCCAGTACATGGGCGCTGGGCAAGGTCGCTAACGAATATTTTGCCTCAGGCGGCGCGATGGATACCTTCAGTCTACGTCAAGCTTTTAAAAAAGCTAAGAAAGAGGGTGAAGCTGTTTATAAAACCAAAGCTGATGAAATTATCGCTAAAAAACAAGCGATCGAGCCTCAAGTTCAGTT
>JAYTWB010000321.1:0-6565 GCA_043743655.1 Cyanobacteriota bacterium
TACTGAACTTCCACAATTTTAGTGGGAGCTTCTTTCCCCCCCAACATGCCAATTTTTAATGCTTGCAGTTCCGCACCACTAATACCTGGATACTCGGCAGCCAATAGATTTGCTGCTTTTTGAAACATGGAAGAACTTTGCAATAAATTTAATTGTGTTGCATAGTCAATCTGGACAGTTGAGTCAATAAATGATGACGAATTAGATTTGTAGGTTGATTCGACTAACAATCTCATTGAGCTAGTGTATTTAGGTTTGGAGTTCGCATTAATAAAAACGGCGATTACTAGCCCTATACTCAAGCCGCCTAAAAGCCAAAAACGTCTACGAGCAAGAACCGCAAAAATTTTCCCATATCCTGGGTCTTGTTCGGCTAAATCTGATTTAGTTGACTTAGCAGCATTTATATTCATTGGTTTATCCTTCAGATGGTTTGATTATTTTGCCACTACAGATATCCTCGACTATGCGATCAACTTGTTGAAAGAAGACCGATTCAGAAAAATTGGAGATGGCATGATCGCGAATCTTTACATAGTCCCAATCTATTTCTTGTGCTTTGATTATGGCATCTTTCAAAGATTCAGAAGTTTGTTGCTCAAATAGAAGTCCTGTCAGCCCTGAGATTTGGGTGTCCATAACTCCACCTGCACCGTAAGCAATTACAGGTGTGCCACTAGCGTTGGCTTCAATCGGGACAAGTCCATAGTCTTCGAGAGCTGCCACGATCACAAATTTTGCCTTTGTCATTAACTTGCAGCGATCGAGATCGCTAACATGACCTAAGAATTGAATATTGTCATGCGATCGCGCTTGCAATTGTTTCGTTTCTGGGCCTTCTCCTGTGATTATTAGAGGCAATCCTAAAGAATTGAAAGCATCAACAATAATATCAAGCCTTTTATAGCTAAGATGACGTGAAGAGACAAGACAATAGCCATCTTTTTGATCTGAAAATGTAAAGCGGCGATCATCAATTGGATAATTGATGACTACAGCATCTTTTTTGTAAGTATCCTCAATCCGCTTCGCCACAGTCGTGGAATTAGCAATGTAATAATCTGGAGATTGAGCATAAGAAATATCTTGTTGCCGCATCATTTTAAAAACTTGCTCAATTACAGGTTTGAAGATGCTATATGCGCCATATTCTCGCAGATAAGTATTTGTGTCCCACAAAAAACGAGTGATATTGTGGCAAAAACAAATGTGGATAGCATCTGATCGTTTTTGGACTCCTTTCGCAAAACTAGCACTACTACTGAGAATTAAGTCGTATTCCTTTAAATTTAAGTTCCTAAATGCAGAATAATAGAAAGGGGCAAATAATCGAAAGTACTTACGACTTCCAGGAACATTTTGTAAAAAGGTAGTGCGAACTTGGCGATCGCCTAACTCAATCGTATTTTGGCGATCGTATACAGAAGTATAGATATCTGCGGTTGGAAAGTGATTGCACAGTAACTCAAACACTCTCTCAGCGCCGCCACGTTGCGTAAGATAGTCGTGAACTAGAGCAATTTTCATGATTCGCAACTGGTACAACTATGTCAATCTAATGTGAATGCAAACATTGAGATATATGGCGTAAAGCGCTGCATATCTCAATGTTTGCATTAAACAAAATACCATAAACCTTAAAACGTCTTAGAATGACAGAAATAAGGTTATATAAAAGTTATATTTGAATACTTAAGGCGCATCTATGACAGCTGATGAAGCGATGACATTTATAGACTTGTCGTTAGCAGAGCGTAGTCTGTCTCGTGTTGAGCAGTCTGTCTTTCTGGGAGTGTGGCAGGGTTTGTCTTATTCAGAGATTGCCAAGCAGACTGGCTATGATGCAGGTTATATCAAGTTAGTTAGTCATAAGCTTTGGCATTTACTGACCGAAACTTTTAATGAAAAAGTTTCTAAAAGTACGGTGCAGAGCATAATTCGCCGTCAGATGTTGAGTAAGCGAGTAGATATAACTAAGACTATACCTAATTTAAATGCTGAGCCAAGCAGCCACCAAGACTGGGGTGAGGTGGTTGATGTAACTTTCTTTTATGGTCGAGGATCGGAGCTAGGTACTCTAGAGCAATGGATTGATCGCGATCGCTGTCGATTAGTGGCGATATTGGGGATGGGTGGACTGGGTAAAACCTCCCTGTCAGTCAAGTTAGCACAGCAGTTGCAAGATAAATTTGATTTTGTGGTTTGGCGATCGCTAAATAATGCCAAAACACCGAACGAAATGTTGACAGCCGTAATTCATTTCCTATCGCAACAGCGAGAAACACCTGATCCAGCCACTGATACAAATGCTCTCATCTCCCGATTGATGGAATATTTACAGCGCTATCGCTGTTTATTAGTGTTAGACAATTTTGAATCAGTATTAAAAGATGAAGCTCAAGCGGGTGCATATCGCAAAGATTATGAAGGCTACGGCTCACTATTAAGAAGGGTCGGCGAAGTCTCACATCGTAGCTGTATGGTGGTTACCAGCCGTGAAATGCCTGAAGAAGTTGCCACTCTAGAGGGAGATATTCTGCCCGTACGCGCTTTGCAACTAAATGGACTAGATGAATCAGCCGCCGAGCGTGTCCTCGAAGCGAAAGGGATCAGAGCGATGGCAAACGATGTAAATCGTTTGGTTGACTGGTATCGCGGCAATCCATTAGCTCTAAAGATCGCGGCTACTTCAATCAAAGACTTATATTCGGGTAGTATCAATCGTTTTTTAGAACAAAAAACAATTATTTTTAGCGGCATCGGCAATCTCATAGAGCAGCAATATCAACGGCTGACGGCTCATGAAAAACAAATTATGATTTGGCTGGCTATTAATCGCGAGCCTGTTCAACCAACTGAGCTAAGTTCTGATATTGTGCCAATTATCGAACAAAATTATTTAATGATGGCGTTGCGATCGCTCAAGCGGCGATCGCTAGTCGAGCATACGGCGGCTGGTTTCACGCAGCAACCTGTAGTGATGGAGTTTGTAACTAACTTATTAATTGAGCAAATTTATCAAGAAATTACGCAAGAACATCCCCTCGGCATTTTACCAAATATCCAACTTAAACTAAATAGACAACTCTTCTATCTGCGTCATTATGCGCTGATCAAAGCCACGACCAAAGACTATATCCGCCAAAGTCAAATTCGGCTGATTTTAGAACCTTTGATTACTAGACTTTTGGGGCGTTTGGGTAGCAAGCAAATGGTGGCTAAAGAGTTATTTAACACACTTACTGAGTTACGGCGGCGCGAACTACGCGCTGAAGGAGAACTCAAGTCAACTTTTGGCTACGGTGGCGGCAATATTATTAATTTATTATGTAATCTTGGTGTTGATTTAACAGGCGCAGATTTTTCTTATCTTGCCATTCGTCAAGCTTATTTATCTGAAGTTAAACTACATCGGGTTAACTTTGCTCAGGCAGAGTTGATCAAATCAGTTTTTGCAGAAGTAATCGGCGGTGTGCTGTCGGTCGCTTTTAGTGCTGACGGTAAATTATTAGCGATCGGCGACACCAAAGGTGATATCCATCTTTGGCGAGTACATGATGGTAAACCGTTACTTACTTACCGAGGGCATAAAGGCTGGGTGGTTTCAGTATCTTTTAATCCAGAAGGGTCGGTTTTAGCTAGCAGCAGTGTCGATCAATCGATCAAGTTATGGGATGTATCAACGGGCAGTTGCCTAAGTACCCTGCAAGGATATATCGGTGCAGTCATGTCGGCAGCTTTTAGTCCTGACGGGACGATTTTGGCTAGTGGTCATGCCGATCGCACAGTAAGACTATGGCGATCAGGACAATGTATTAAAGTTTTACAAGGTCATGAAAACATAGTTGAGTCTGTAGTCTTTAGTTCAAAAGGTAACTTGCTGGCTAGCAGTAGCGATGACTGCACTGTGCGCCTCTGGGATATTGATACAGGTGAATGCGTCCAAGTATTGGCAGGGCATGAGGATATTGTTTGGTCGATCGCTTTTAGCCACAATGGCAAAGTCTTAGCTAGTGGTAGTGAGGACAAAACCACACGACTATGGAATGTGGAAACTGGTAGTTGTCTCAAAACCCTGACGGGGCATACACATACTGTTTTTGCGGTTAGCTTCAGTCATGATGGCTCAACTCTTGCTACAGGCAGTGGCGATCGCACGATCCGCCTCTGGAATCTCAAGACAGCCCAATGCTTCAAAACCTTAACAGGACATAACCATTGGGTTCGCTCAGTTGCCTTTCATCCTAATCGCTTAATTTTAGCTAGCAGTAGCGGCGATGAGATGGTCAAACTTTGGGAAATTGAAACAGGTTTTTGCATTCGGACTTTTCAAGGTCACACAGGGCGATCATGGTCAGCCCAGAGTGATAGCCAAACCTCAGGGAATATCTCTAACGAGCATCTCCTCAATCTGTGGGAAGTCAGCTCAGGACAACAATTTCGGATATTGCAAGGCTATACAAACGCCGTACATTCAGTAGCTTTTAACCTTGAGCAAAGCATTTTAGCAAGTGGCGGCGATGACTCGATCATTCGCCTCTGGGACATCCAAACAGACAAATGCATCCGATCTTTAAATGGTCATGCAGGACATATCTGGCAAGTTGCTTTTAGTCCGAGTGGCACGATCCTCGCTAGTTGTGCAGAAGACTGCACAATCAAACTATGGGATGTCAGTAGTGGCAACTGTTTAGCTACAATCACTGAACATCCTGACCTAGCACGCACCCTGACATTCAGCCACGATGGCAAATTCCTCGCGACGGGTGAAACTAGCAAAGTGATCAAGCTCAGAGATATCGTTACAGGGGAATGTCGCCGCGTCTTTCAGGGGCATACAGCCGCGATTTTAGCGATCGCCTTTAGTCCCGATGATCGCCACATCATCAGCAGTAGCCGCGATAAAACTGTCAAACTTTGGGATGCTAAAACAGGTGACTGTGTGCAAACGATCGCTGACCTTGATTCAACCGTATCTAATGTCGTATTCATGCCATTACATCCACATATTGCGATCGGATGTAGTGGTAAAAATGTCTATCGCTGGAACATTCAAAACGGTGAACTAACCCCCGAACGGATAAGTCAAGATGGCAATATTTTGACAGTTTCGGCTGATCCCAATGGCATGTTGCTAGCCAGTGCAGGTGAAGATACGAATATAAATATTTGGAACTGGCAAAGTAGCAAAACTACAAATACTTTGATTGGACATACTGGCACTATTTATGATGTGTCATTTTCAGCCGATGGCAACCTGATTGTTAGTGGGAGTCGGGACGAAACTGTCAAACTTTGGGATGTAAAGACAGGTGAATGTATCCGAACTTATCGCGAACCACGCCCCTATGAAGGACTAAATATTTCTGAAGCTACAGGTTTAAGCCCTGCTCAAAAAGCCAAGCTAATCAGTCTAGGGGCAATCGAAGAATATCGCTAATACGACTCTAAGACTTTCTCATAGACAGATTTTATTTGGTGGGCGATCGCTTGCCAATCATAATTTTGTTTTACATAGGCTTGACATGCCTCTGCGCTTGGCATTTGTCTCTGTCCAGATAAAGCTTCAATCATGCCTTTCGCTAGTTGCTGAGATGTACTGCCTTCCAAAACTAAGTCAGTCGAAAAAGGCAACAAAATCTCAGGAATGCCACCAATTGGGGTTCCTAAAACAGGTGTACCTGCGGCTAAAGATTCAATCACGATTAGCCCAAATCCTTCAAGTGCAACCGTTGGTACGATCGTCAACTCGGCTGCCCGATAAGCGATCGCCAACTCTTGATCTGGGACAAATCCCAATAGCTGCACATGGTTTTCTAGTTGCAGTTCATTAATCTGCGATCGCAATGCTTCAGCGATCGCACCTTTGCCCGCAATTAATAGCAATACTTCAGGGTATTGTTTGCGAACAAGTGCGATCGCCGCAATCAAATTTTCTAGCCCCATACGCTGTACTAAGCGCCGTACACAAAGAATAATGCGGCGATCTTTTTGCCAACCTAGCTTTTCGCGTGCTTGTGCGATCGTCAGGTTCACATCAAACTCAGCCGTATTAATCCCTCCCCCAACTACAAAAATCTTGTCTAGAGGTACATTATAAGTCTGATGCAAAATCTGCCGAAAAGCCTCAGACAAGACGATAAATCCATTAGCTCTTTTATAAACAAGCTTCTCAATTGCCCATTTCCCAAAAGTTGATAACCGCCCCGCTCCTTCTTCTTTACTTTCTAATGCCCAAGGACCATGAAAATGGATTACCAATGGAAGCTTGCCCAATCGATCAAGCACAGGAAATGTATAGAGCGCAAAGTGTGAAGCAACCAGATCATATTCAGAACTTGATAAAGTGCGATCAACCGATTTTCTAAGACCTAGCGATCGCTGCCATGTCGAGCTATCCGCCGCCGCAAATGCTCTTACCTTGCCGTCTGAGCTTTGCCACACATTCTCACCACCAGTCACCAATCCACTTACTTCAACTCCAGCAACTGGCAGATAATTAACACATCCATAATAAACACGAGACAATCCCCCCGCATCATCTAGAAACCAGCTCGTACCTATC
>JAYTWB010000322.1:0-1845 GCA_043743655.1 Cyanobacteriota bacterium
TGCTGACGACATGGTGATGGTATTTGTCTCGCTAGAAACCCTAAGTATCTCGTCATACTTATTGTCAGGCTATACCAAGCGCGATCCTCGTTCTAACGAAGCAGCGCTCAAGTATTTATTAGTTGGGGCAGCAAGTTCGGCAATTTTCTTATACGGAATGTCTCTGCTTTATGGACTTTCTGGCGGCGAAACTTCACTATCAGCGATCGCCTCAAAAATCACGGTTAGCAACACCGCACTAATCGTGTCAATGGTATTTGTGATTGCAGGCGTTTCCTTTAAGCTTTCAGCTGTACCATTTCACCAATGGACACCAGATGTATATGAAGGCTCACCCACTCCTGTAGTTGCTTTCCTGTCAATTGGCTCAAAGGTGGCAGGTTTTGGACTTGCTCTGAGATTTTTAATTACCGTTTTCCCGATCGCTTCGCAGCAATGGCACTATGTATTTGTGGTATTGACAGTTTTGAGCATGGTCTTGGGAAATGTCGTTGCGATCGCTCAGACAAGCATCAAGCGGATGCTTGCCTATTCCTCAATTGGTCAAGCAGGATTTGTGATGCTTGGCATGGTGCTTGATTCCGAAGCAGGTTATGCCAGCATGATCTTTTACTTGATCTTGTACTTATTCATGAACATGGGCGCATTTGCTTGCGTGATCTTGTTTGCCTCCCGCACAGGCACTGATCAAATCAGCGAGTACAGCGGACTCTATCAAAAAGACCCTTTGCTAACTTTAGCCCTAAGTGTCTGTCTGCTCTCGCTAGGTGGTATTCCCCCTCTCGCAGGTTTCTTTGGGAAACTCTACATTTTTTGGGCAGGTTGGCAAGCTCAAGCCTATGGCTTAGTATTACTCGCTCTGGTCATGAGTGTAGTTTCGCTCTATTACTACATCCGTGTCGTCAAGATGATGGTCGTTAAAGAACCTCAAGAGATGTCGGAATCAATTCGTAACTATCCTGCAATCAAGTGGACTCAGGTTGGTATGAAGCCACTTCAAGCAGCGATCGTATTGACTTTAATATTCACCGTGATCGCGGGTATTGCCTCCAATCCTCTGTTTACGCTATCCAACCAAGCGGTGCAAGAAACTAAATTTTTGCAAGCTAAAGCAACTAATTCAAAATCAGTTGCCGTCCTAACAGCACCATAAAATTAAACTCAATAAAACACAAAAAAGGGACGCGATGCGTCCCTTTTTTGTGTTTTATATGGCTAGCTTTTATCTCTATCATTGCGTTACAACTCGAATCGTTTCGAGAGTATGGTCACTTGCACCATTAATCAGACCGCCTGATCGCAGGATACATTGCAGCATTTCTACGACCTCATTTGTGATTTCTTCACCTATACAAAGAATGGGAATACCAGGTGGATAGGGACAAAGAGATTCGGCACTGATTTTACCGATCGCATCTCTCAGAGTTAGGCGATCGCTATTTGCAAAATAAGCTTGACGCGGTGTGAGTATTTGTTCAGGAATGGGAATCGGCTGAAATTGAAGTTTTTGATTCTGAGATTGAGAAAATTGAGAAAAAGAAAGTTGATGGAAAGCTTGCACTAAGCGATCAATATCAGACTGAGTATTGCCGAGGCTGAGAATAAAAACTAACTGACTGAGAGTGGGCATTTCCGCGACAATATCCAGCTTAGAGCTCAACCAAATATCGGCTTGAAAGCCTGTGAAACTGATCCGATCAACCATAACCGTCAGTCGAGTCAAATCGAGAGTGGGAACTTCCATTTGACCAAAAGCAAGAAGTTGATTGTCTAAGTTAGAAATTTGATTTAATTGCGATCGCGCGGTTTTGGCTAATCTCAAAGTTTCCGTTAATAACGTCTTAC
>JAYTWB010000323.1:0-4984 GCA_043743655.1 Cyanobacteriota bacterium
AAAAGCTGTGGCGCACGCGCTGCGTGCGCCACAGCTTTTAGTTCTGTTTTTTTAATTATGCCTAGCTACTTAGGAACAAAACTAAAAGTGATTTAGTCATGACGTTTAATGAGTAATAGAGAATCTTGGATAGTGTATCCAAATCTCAACAGGAGTCAGGCATGAATATTTATAAAATTGGTTATAAAGTTGGTTGTCAGTCGAATATGACTAAGCTAGGCTGGGGAGCCTTTGCGAGTATTGCAGTATCTTTGGCGATCGCATCTCCTAGTTTTGCCCAAAATGCGATTTCTCTCGGACGAAATTTCCGACCTGATCCTGCAACCTTGAGTGGAAATGGTGGCGGTGGTAAAAGTATTGCCAGTATTGCGGGAATTGCTGATAATTGTCGTGGGTTTGCGAATGTCGCCCCAAATCACACAATTACTTTGACTGAAACTTTTCCTGTGATGGATATTTTGGTTTACAGCAGTAATATCAATGATGATCCTACGATGTTGATTAAGGGACCAAATGGCATTGTCATTTGTGCTGATGATGAGTCGAATGGACGCAACCCCCAAGTTAATCGCCGTTTACCTAAAGGTAATTACCAAGTTTGGGTTGGTTCTAAAACTATCAATCAATCTTTTGCTTACACACTGTCCTTAAGTGAAATACGCCAAAAATGAAATTCTTGAAATTAAAATTCTTGAAGAAACCGATCGCTTTACTAGGATTTGCTCTAGTACCGATGTTGTTGTCAGTGTTACCCACGATGAGCCAAGAAGTCCTAAAACCGATTTCGCCGAGGTTCACGCCTGACCCTCAGATATATGTTGGCAAAGCGGGTGGCGATCTAGCTTTGTCAGAGATCGCCACTAACAAAGCCAATGGCAAATGTGAGGGCGGAGCGATCGCTGCTCCAAATTTTATCCTGACAACGGAGAAAGATTTTGGCTTTTTGAGTCTTAAGGTGTCAGGCGATCTGGTTGTGTCCATATTGGTAAAAGGACCCGATGGCATTTATTGTCGGAGTGGTAAAGACCCTGAGCTTTCGGGAGCTTGGATGGCAGGAAATTATCAAATCTGGCTTGGTACAGCCAGTGGCGGTCGCGGGGACTATAAACTATCGATTAGTGAAACCAGCCAATAAAAAAGCAATGAATAGGCAAACGATAAAAAAGAGCGCTCCACGCTCTTTTTTATCGTTTGCCTATTTGGGTTTGCCTATTTGGAAATATTCCAGTATGGGAGTTGCTGTTTTGGCTCAATTTTGACTCCTTCCACACCTTTTTGAGCAAAGGCATATTCTTTGTTTTGCCAAAGCGGAATAAATGGTACGTCTTGAGCCAAAATTTCTTGGATTTGTTGCAGTATTTGCGATCGCTTAGCGAGATCACGCTCTTTACGTTCACTGGCAATTAATTCATTCATTTTAGGATTGTTATAAAACGAGCCTTGAAATTGACTGCCACCCTTTTTACAGCGATCACCTTCAGCCTCTTCACATTCTAAAAATGGCTTGATGTAGTTATCGGGGTCGAGAATATCGGGAACCCAATCGAGCAGATAAGCAGGGTATACACCTTTATCGAGAAAAGCATAACCAACCGTATTTTCAACCCGTTCAGTTTTAATTTGCAAGATTTTGCCAGTGTTTTTCTGGATTGACGCACGGAGTGTACTGGCAATTAAGTCGCCATTACCACCGTATTTTGGCGAATACCAGATCGTGATTTGAGCAGGTTTGTCATCTGAATATCCTGCCTCTTGGAGCAGTTGCCGCGCAAGGTTGCTATTGACGGCTCCATATTTTTGCTCAAATACAGGCTTAGACTCGATAAAAGCACTAGGAATTAGACTATAAAGTGGCTCGCGTTGGTTGAAAAAGATACGGCTTTGTAAGAAAGTTCGATCAATTGAGACAGCCAAAGCCTGACGCACGCGCACATCATTGAGTGGTGCTTGTTGTGTATTTAGCACCATATACAAAATGGTTGCGCCTTGCCCTGAAGCGATCGCCCAACCATTTTGCTTAGCATTGCTTTCAACATTCTTGACCTGAGTCGGCGTGAGCGTCTGAAAAGCAACATCAACCGCCCCTGTTTTGAAAGCATTGAGCAAGTTGGAATTAGAAGAGAAAAACTGAATGTCTACACCCTTATTAACAGGTTTTTTTCCCCAATAGTCAGGAAACGCATCAAGGCGCAAATAGCTCCCTTCCACATACTGGGTAACTTGATAGGGACCCGTGCCAATTAATTTGTCAGGCAAGAATAAAAGCTTACCTGTTTTCTCATCTTTGATGTGTTTATAAACTTGTGGTGAGATCGCGGCTGCACCTGTAAAGGCTAAAAATTTAGGAAAGAATTGCAAAGGCTTTTTAAGTTGAAAAATCAATTCGGCATCATTAGGAACTGAGATTGATTCAATCACATCGCTCAAGATATATGCGGGTGCGCCTTTAGAGTTCATAAAGCGTTCCAAAGCAAATTTCATCGTATAGGCATTGAAGTTAGTGCGATCATGAAATTTGAGCCCTGTCCGCACTGGCACAGTATAAGTTAAGCCGTCATCGCTAACTTTTGGCATCTCAGTCGCCAGTTGCGGCACGATCTCGTTGGAGCCTTCTTTATAGGTGTAAAGGCGTTCGAGCGTGTTGTAAAAAACATTACTAATAAAAAATTCGTTGGCATCCGCAGGATCGAGGGTGCGGATTTTGCTAGTCGTGCCGATAACGATGCGCTCACTTGTGCGATCGCTAATCCCCAGTTTGTTAATGTTATTAAAAGTTTTGCCATTGTTACAGCCAAATAATGCTGTTAATAGTAGTAAGGCGATCGCCAACCATGCTCCAAAGCGTTGCTGCAAATATCCCATTAATCTATTTAGCCGAAAACATAACTGTACTTTTCACTGCTAAATCTTCGCACAATCTCGAGCCAGAAAAAAGCAGCCTCGCATTGCGGGGCTGCTTTTTTGTGATCTTGTTTTTATGATCTTGATTTAGCTACAGGCTACGGCTGTGCCAATTTCTTTAGGAGTTGCGAAGGAAGTACCGCAACTGCAAGACTTGCTTGCGTTAGGGTTGCGGAAACGGAAGCCACCGCCCAAGAGGTCTTCGGTGTAGTCGAGTTCTAAACCTTGCAACTGAGGTAAGTTAATGTTGTTGATGACAATTTTTACACCGTTGTATTCGTATTCATGATCATCAGTTTCAAGTTGATCGGCAAAGTCCATTAAATAAGACAAACCAGAACAGCCGCCTTGTTTGATACCCAATCGCAAAGATGCCGAAGTTGCGCGTTGGCTTTGGAGATTTCTTACCCGCGCGATCGCTGCGTCCGTCAATGTAATCATATGAAATTTTCCTATATGCAAATCGTGCTAAGAGCAATATTAGTCTTCTAGTAATACAAGTGCAATACTAGCGAGGGAAACATTGGTGTAGCCAGCAACTTTAACTACTTTGTAAAGTGGTTTGGTGAGAGGAAACTTATGCACACCAAACAGACGCACCCCTTGATCGAGCAGAAGTCCAGTTTTAAAATGAAAATTGCGGTGTAGTTTTACGGCTTTAGCTAGGCTAGTTTTGGCTGTACAGCAGACCATGCATTTTCTCCAAGAGTTTTTAACTTTCGACAACTTTAGTCTATGTTAACTTAAAAATAAGATCGGCGGTGCGTAACGCCGTCCACCTTAAAATCCCACCTATTTGCTAAACATAATTTGCGAAGTTATGCAATTTGCCGATCGCCTTCAGCCGCTACAGTCTAATGTGTTCGCCGATATGGACATCGCCAAGAGTCAGGTCAAAGCAACAGGAAGGCAAGTAATTGATCTGTCGTTAGGTTCATCTGACTTGCCCACTGATGCGCTTATTTTAGAGGCGATCGCTGAAGCTTTAAAAGATACAACCACTCATGGTTATTCGTTATTTGGTAATACGCTGGATTTTCGTGCAGCGATCGCGGATTGGATGTGGAGACGCTTTGGTGTAGAAGTCGATCCTGAGACAGAGGTTTTACCTTTGATTGGTTCTCAAGAAGGTACTGCTCATTTACCACTGGCGCTGCTTAATCCTGATGACTTTGCACTATTGCAAGACCCTGGATATCCATCTCACTATGGCGGTATCCACATGGCAAGTGGTCAGGTATATGGAATGCCTCTGCTCGCCGAAAATAATTTTTTGCCAGTGTTTGCTGATATTCCTGCCGTAGTGCTGGCGCAGTCAAAAATGATGGTGTTGAGCTATCCTCACAATCCCACCACGGCGATCGCTTCTCTAGAATTTTTTCAATCAGCCGTGACATTTTGTCAGGATCATGATCTGGCTCTAGTTCATGACTTTCCCTATATTGATCTAATATTTGACGGTTCAACAACGCCTTCAATGTTGCAAGCTGATCGCGATCGCCATGTCACGATCGAATTTTTTACGATGTCCAAGTCATATAATATGGGAGGATTTCGCGTTGGTTTCGCGGTCGGCAATCGAGAACTTATTAAAGCATTACGTCAAATCAAAGCCGTGGTTGATTTTAATCAATATCAAGGGATCATGCGTGGCGCAATCAAAGCTCTATCAGGCGATCGCGCTTCCATCGATCGCGTAGTGGAGACATTTCAAGCAAGGCGCGATGTAATGATCGAAGCACTTGAGGCGATCGGCTGGAAGATATCTTGCCCTGTTGCTACAATGTATCTCTGGGCAAAATTACCGGATCGCTATGCCCATGACTCAGTTAAATTTTGTCTTGACTTGATCGCCGCCACTGGAGTAGCTCTCTCCCCAGGTGCAGGTTTTGGGAAGCATGGCGAAGGCTATGTGCGATTTGCGTTGGTGCATTCACCCGAAGTTTTGCGCGAAGCAGCTATAAAAATCGGTGGATTTCTCTCTTCTTGAAAAACAAGAGGAGGCAAATATAGCTGTCGCCAAGTGTATTAGGACATAAAACCCAATAAAAAGAATGGCGGCGCTTCGCGCCGCCATTCTTTT
>JAYTWB010000324.1:0-6624 GCA_043743655.1 Cyanobacteriota bacterium
GCGGCGAGTTAGTTGTCCGAGAGTTTTTAATTCTGCAAGCTGGGCTGCATCAGAAGCATCATGCAAACAACCAGGACGGAGGGAGTCGCCTAAGCTAAAAGAAACATCATGCTTCTTAAATATCTCAATGATGTCGCCAAAATGAGTATAGAGAGGATTTTGCTTATGGTGATGCAACATCCAGCGTGCCAAAATACCACCACCACGAGAAACAATGCCTGTGAGACGATTTTTGACTAATGGAAGATGCTCGATCAAGATTCCCGCATGGATGGTTTGATAGTCTACGCCTTGTTCAGCATGCTTCTCAATGATATGCAAGAAATCATTAGGCGTGAGGCTTTCCATATTGCCATGCACGCTTTCGAGTGCTTGATAAATGGGAACTGTGCCAATGGGAACAGGTGAGGCATTAATGATCGCTGTCCGAATTACATCCAAATCACCGCCACCTGTGGACAAGTCCATCACGGTGTCAGCACCATATTTGACAGATAGATGGAGTTTTGCAACTTCTTCATTAATATCTGAAGTATTAGGCGATGCACCAATATTGGCATTTACCTTACATCTAAAGGCAATACCAATGCCCATCGGCTCAAGGTTGGCATGATTTTTATTGGCAGGAATAATCGCCCGACCGCGTGCAACTTCGGCGCGTACCAATTCTACGGGCAGATTTTCACGCCACGCCACATATTGCATCTCTTCGGTGATGATGTTTTGACGGGCGCAATGCATTTGCGTACCACGATATTCTCCACGCATTTTCGGCGCAGAGGTAAACTTCAATCCAACTGTCATGTAATTTTCCTCAAATAATATGCTTTCCTACGCCGATGTCAATCGGTTCAGGTTCTAAGGATTTGCTCTCAGTCTGGCATTTCCAGACACTCCTAGCCTATATGGGATCATAACACTTTTAAAACCGAAAAAGGAAAAGGGCGCTTCGCGTCCTTTTCCTTTTTCGGTTTTAAAGTTAAAGCTAGTTACTAAAATCAATGTTGTCATAAAGATCGGCTATCTGCACTTGAAACTCAAAAGTGCGAAAAGAAAGCGTAATCAATGGATCGTCATATTCTGAGAATAACCATTGATTGGCAGCAGTTTTAAGATGATGCTCAACATGAATTCGATATTGGTCGATCAATAGATATTCTTCAAAAGTCTCGATGGTGCGATAGGCGGCAAACTTTTCGCTGCGATCATAGTTTTTTGTCGATCTGGATAAAACTTCCGCGATAAAGCAGGGATTGGTAATCGTGTCTTTGCGTCCAAGTTGCATTTCTAGAGGTTTGGCTGCAACCATCAAGTCAGGATAAGTATGCATCTTCAAAGTTGGAATCCAAAGACGCTGATCGGCAGCAAAAAGGCGATAAGGTTTATTACGGAGAGCAGATTTAAGGGATGATAATAAATTAACAGCAATTTCATTATGATCTGGGGTTCCGCCTGTCATCGGGATAATTTCTCCATTACGGTACTCATTTCGAGTTTCCGAAGCTAATTCTAGCTCGAGGTATTCATTGACAGTATAAATTTTTTTGGCAAGTTGACTAACCATAATCATTTAACGCCGATCGCGTCCTGATAAAATTTGTTTAAAGTAAGGCTGAGTCGAGTTGAGACATTCTTGTAATTCAGGTGTCACGGCTGTCGCAGCAACGCCATCTTGCTCGTATACCAAACCCTCGCGCACAGAGCGCCCCACTGGTTTGCCGAAGATAATTTTATTAGGGCTAAACCCATATTGCAGAATTGCGAGATTATTTAGACTGCTTTTTTGTGGAGATTCTAAAACATAGACTTCGTAATCAATGCCCGTCTGATATCTAGGAATCTTTAACTTTAGAGAAGATATCAACATTCCATTAGAGGAGTATCCTTGATAGCAATAGCGATCGCCATCTGCATCACCTGTCAGGCTAGATTTTTTGGCGATTTGAATATAACGAGAACCGCCGCCCCAATAAAGCCCTTCCTCAAGTGCTGGGACAGCGCTGACTGCGATAAAACTAGAACTAATGCTGGTGAGGGCGATCGCACCCATGCTGTAAATAGCTTGTTTCATAATTTTCGTAATGATTGTTATTTTCAGGCAATAAATCGAGATCGGCACTTTCCCAACGTAGACGATTTTCTGGTTTAGAGAGTGCAGTTTCACATACAGTAGTGGTAACTGTGAGGAGAAAAGATTGCTTGAGTCATGATGTATTCCCAAGAAGAAAAATGTGCTAATGGAGCAATGTGCTAATAGTATAGCAATTCATCTAAGTCGTTGTAAGATCAGAGAATCTATAAAATCCTTTAATCATTTTAATTCGCGATCATGATTACTCTCGTAACGGGCGCAACTCGCTCTGGCAAAAGTGAGTGGGCAGAACATCTGGCTATACGATCGCAAAAACCTGTAGTCTATATTGCCACGGCGACTCGCTATCCTGATGATTCAGAATGGGAAGTCCGTCTTCAAAAACATAGCGATCGCCGTCCTGATAGTTGGCAAACTCTCGAAGTTCCCATTAATCTATCTCAAAGCATTTTAGAAATTAAAGCTAAGAACTATATCCTTGTGGACTCGTTAGGGACTTGGCTAGCCAATCTTTGGGAACAGGATAAAGATGCATGGATAAAGATTGAGAATGAACTTCTAGAAGCAATTCAATCCTGTGCTATGGATATTACTTTTGTCGCTGAAGAAGTGGGTTGGGGACTTGTGCCAGAATATAAATCAGGCAGAATATTTCGCGATCGCCTCGGTGGTCTCAGCCGCAAAATTGGGGCGATCGCTGATGTTGTTTATCTGGTCACAGGCGGGTATGCGGTTGATCTTACCAAAATTGGCGAAAGACTGCCCTAGCTAAAGATTGCAAAATTTAGTCATTCTTATTTAATCATTCTTTAAGGCTAACTCCATTTCTCCAGAGTTCATATTCGCTAATATCAATATCTTCATTCCAAATCAACGCATAACCACCCGACTCAATCTTAAAATTTTTATACAAGTCCTAATGAGGTTGCAACTAAATGACCACAAGCAAAGCCAGAAAATGCGACTGCATTTAAACCCTGACCAGGGAAAGTGCTATCCCCAACACAATAGAGATCGGGAATTGAGGTGCGGTTAAATGGCATTCCCAAAAGTCCCCACGGCTTACCTTTAGGAATAGGTCCATAGGTTCCATCCATTCGACCGAGAAAGCGGCGATGGCTGCGCGGTGTGCCAATTTCTTCATAGTCAAGGCAAACCTCTAGTTTTGGGAAAATCACTGATAGGCGATCGCACAACCTGTCAGCAGCAGCCGTTTTTTTCTGTTCATATTCTGAAGCCGTCAAACCTTCCCATTCAATCATCCAACTAGGCGTGAAGGCATGGATGATGTGATAGCCAACAGGCGCAAGCGATCGATCTAGCAAAGTGGGAATCGATACAAAAATCGTGCCTTGTTCCTTTTGCATATCTTGCCAATTTTCTAGCAAAATATGATGACAGGCTGCATCGTCAGCAATTGCCGAAGCTGCTACTCCCAGATGTAAGCTGAGGAAACTAGGCGACTTTTGATAGCGCTCTTGCCAGTTTTTTTCAGCATTGGGCATCGCTTCATCTTTGAGCAAGTTCCCAAATGTATCCCAGCGTGTGGCATTAGAAACGACTCTCTTGGCATAAAGAATCTCGCCGTTAGCAAGTTTTACGCCGATCGCACCTTTCCCCGATTTAGCTTTAGGAATAATCTGGGTAACGCGCGCACCATAACGGATTTCGCCACCAAACTTATCTAAACCTTCCGCGAGTTTTTCTGCAATTTTACCCACGCCACCTTTGGGATAGTTGATGCCGCCATAGTGCCGATCGCTAAATACCATGCCCGCATTTATCGCTGGTGTGCGATCAGCAGGAACCACTGACCAGCAATAGCACTCCATATCGATAAATTGCAGCACTTCGCGATCGCGAATATATTTCTTGGCAATATCTCCCGCATTTTGGGGCAAATATTTCGCCAAGCCTAGACAAGCTAAAGGATTCTGAAAGAATACCCGCATCAAGTAACGCCATTCTTCTAGTGACAGCAATTCGATCGCATTTAAGCAATTAAAAATATTCCAGCATTCATCATAAAATTTGCGAATACCGATCCGCTCATGGGGAAAGCGATCGCCTAATTCTTTTAAAAATTCTTCATAGTCACGATGTACTTCGATTTCTAACTTATTTGGCAAATGATAATGAATCTGCACAGGGTCGGGAATTGTCTCAATTTTCATATTCACCGCCGCTAGCGCCCGCGTCAGCAAGTTGGTCGTGCCGCGATCGCCAAAGCCAAAAATCATCGAAGCGCCCACATCAAAGCGATAGCCATGTCGCTCAAAGTATCCACCACTGCCCCCTGGAATCAGATAGCTCTCTAAGACAATTACCCTAGCTCCTTTGGTTGCCAATTGAGTTGCCGTGACTAGTCCACCCAGCCCTGAACCAATTACAATTACATCCGCATCAAGTACATCCGCGTCAAATACATTTGCGTCAAGTGTTAGCGCCATCACATTTTTAATCGGAAATTTAATCGAAAACTCTCCTTACTATACCTTTTTAGTCATAGCTGTCGCCTAGAAGTTAAAGATGTCCCGCGCTTCGCGCGGGACATCTTTAACAAAGCCTTGTCATCGGAACAAAGTTGATCTATGGGGAGTCATAAAGCCATAAATTTAGATAGAAATTAGATAGAACTCTAGAGGTATTTATGCGCGCCAAGAATACTGTAAAGCTAGCAATTATTTCGTCTTTGACTATGTTAACTAGCATTGCGGTGACCGCTCTGACTGCGAGTCCTAGCAGTGCTTTTTCTGGCGATCGCTCCCAAACTAAATTACAGGCAAATAATCAAACCAATAAATTAGCTCAAGTATTTCGCTCGACTTTTAATTTACCTGTGGGTCAGGAGATCGCCACAAAAATCAATCGTCAGGATACGCTTTATATAAATAAAGGCGAGACTGTCAACGCTAGCTTATTAGTTGCTCAAGATATCTCGGCAAACAATGGCACGGTCTTGATTCCTGCGGGAGCAGTGATCGAGGGGCAGTTTGTACCTGCGGAAGGTGGTTCTAAATTTGTGGCGCAGAAGTTTACCAGTCGCGGTGCAACGGTAAGACTCCAAGCAGAATCAGCACTGATTAATGATATTAAAGACCCACGCGAGACTAATGCTGGGGCGATTTTGACTGATGCTGGGATCGGTGGAGCCGCAGGAGCAGTTCTGAGTGGGGTATTGCGTGGCAATGTCCAGATTTTGGATGTTCTCGGTGGGGCGGCGGCTGGCGCGGTGATCGGGAACGTGACTGCACCACAGGTAACGGTGATCGAGCCTAGTACTGTCGTCAACATCGTGACTAAGCAACCGATTACGTTCGCAGTCAGAGATGACTATTAGGGTTGATTGTGCGACAAGCATCTTAGGACTTGAGATATCCTAGATATAGCTTGCCATAATTAAATATTTGAGATACATGACTCAAACTTCACTTCTCCCTTTACCGACTCAAGAGCCAAAGTCCAATTCACTATTGGCAGAGCCTGAGAGTCCTAAGCCTAACTTTTTGTCGGCTGACTTTCGGCAAGAAGTGGTTGCTTTGACGACACGACTATTTATTCAATTGCGCCGCCGTCCAACCACATTGATCGCGGGTGTTTTGCAACCATTGATGTGGTTGTTATTATTTGGGGCGTTATTTAGTGGTTTGCCTAAAGGGTTAGTCGGTGATGGGCAGACTTATGTGCAGTTTTTGGCAGCAGGAATTATTGTATTTACCGCGTTTAGCAGTGCGCTTAATTCTGGATTGCCAATGTTGTTCGATCGCGAGTTTGGTTTTCTCAATCGCATCTTAGTCGCGCCGTTAGTTTCTAGATTTTCGATTATTGCTGCCTCCGCCGTGTTTATCATGGCTCTGAGCTTGGTACAGACGATCGCGATCGTGACCGTAAGTGGTCTGATGGGCGCGGGGTTGCCGAGTTGGAGTGGTTTGATCGTGATGGTGCTGATCCTGACGCTGCTAATCGTGGACTTTACGATGTTGAGTTTGGGGCTTGCTTTTGCGATGCCGGGACATCAAGAGATGTTAGCGTTTATTTTCTTGGTTAATTTACCGCTAATGTTTTCAAGTACAGCTCTCGCGCCACTTGCTTTCATGCCAACTTGGCTGCAATGGATTGCGAGCCTCAATCCGTTGTCTTGGGCGATCGAGCCAATCCGTTATGTGTATAGCCACAGCACTTGGGCGTGGAATAGTGTCGTATTTACGGCTCCGTGGGGAGAGATGACGATCGCGATGGCAGCGATCGCTTTACTGGGATTTGGGGTATTTGTGAGCATCCTCATCCGTGGGACTTTACGCCGAGGCGTAGCATGATTGCTGAGACGGGTGAAGTTCCTGCTTTGCCTGCTATCCAACCATTTGCCGATAATTGGTCATATCTCAAAGCTGAGCTGGCTTGGCTAGATCGGGTACTGATGCGATCGCTTGCCAAGCAACGACAAGCTAATCAAGAAATTGATCGCGTGGCTAAGTCTCCTGCCGATCGCTCGACCAGTCATTGGTGGAAAGGATTTATTGCCATCGACCCTT
>JAYTWB010000325.1:0-12170 GCA_043743655.1 Cyanobacteriota bacterium
CAAGCTTCCCGCCAGAACGCTTTATCACAAAACTTAAAAAAATCATCTAAGCGCTCAGTTAATTCTCGCTGGCGTTGGTTATTGGCGATCGCAATCGCCTGTGTCACGGGAACTGCGATCGCGATATTCCAGTTAGGCAACAACTTGATCAGTCCTGAATTTATGTCATTGATTTGGTTGTTAATTGGGATAACGCTAGTAGTAAGCGCTACTTTTGCGAGAGAATAATGCTTCCTGAGCGATTCTAAAAATAGTTGGGCAAGTAGATATGCGGCGTGCAGTTTTATGCGGATATTACGGAATGGGCAATGGCGGGGATGAAGCTTTGCTGGCGACTTTATTACAAATGTTGCCTCAGGATATCCAACCGCTGGTGTTGTCTGCTAACCCCAAAGCCACAGAAAATCTCCATAAAGTCGAGGCTAGCGGTCGCTATTCAGTGTTTGGATTGATCAATGTATTAAAGCGATCGGATATGTTTGTTTGGGGTGGCGGTAGTCTGATGCAAGATGCCACCAGTGCTAGAAATCCCATTTATTATGGTGGGTTAATGGGTTTAGCGCAGGGAATGGGATTGCAGACAGTGGCATGGGCGCAAGGGGTGGGGCCACTAAAACATCGCTTGAGTAAATGGATTGCCAAACGAGCTTTTGGGGGCTGTACGACTGTATCGGTGCGCGATCGCCATTCGGCTCATTTTTTGGCAGATTGGCAAATCAAAAGTGTGGTTGCGCCTGATCCTGTCTGGGCTTTAGCGGCTACGCCTATGGATATCTATGCTGATATATCTCGCCCTCGTGTGGCTGTAGTTTTGCGATCGCATCCTGCGCTGACGACCTGTCGTCTTGCCACGATTACCGAGGCGTTGCAAAAGTTGCAATCACAAACTAATGCTTATATTTTGCTAGTTCCATTTCAACCTGCCCAAGATAAAGCGATCGCTCAAGCAATTTGCGATTCTCTCAATGACAAGATAGCTAATCGCAGTCAAATTATTATTCAAAAAGACCCTCGCCGTCTCAAAGGGATTTTTCGCGGCGTTGATTTAGCGATCGCGATGCGTTTACATGGATTGATTATGGCGGCATCTGAGGGTTGTCAATGTTCGGCAATTAGCTATGATCCGAAAGTTGCCTATCTAATGGAAGACTTGGGCATTTCTGGTTGGAAATTGGAGAGCTTACCTGATGATGCTCAAACTTTGGCTGATAGTTGGATCGAAATTTTGGGAAATAAAGCTAAAAATCAAGATTCAGGATTAGGCGATCGCGTAAGTCAACTCAAACAACAAGCTCTTTTTCATCAACAAATATTAATCTAAAAGCATGATTTGCTCGCTGTGGGGTGAATCATGCTTTTAGGTTTTATTTACCAGATTTTCCAATCACTCCAATTGAGATTAAAAATAGAAGTATCAGGGAAGGCGATCGCATTCTGGTTCTGCACCAGTTTCTGCTGTAATTGCCTAAGTTGAGGGCTAACCCTCGGCAAATCTGTAACTAATTGGTAAGGAAAAATCCCTTCTGAGAGCGCAAAATCTGCTGTGGTGGCAGCAGCAGCTCCCACTGACCACTCATAGGAATGCACACGATAACCTGCGGCAACGATGTAACTATAAGCGATGTTTTTGCCAGATACGATTAGATTATCAATTTTTTGGGGAATTAGCGATCGCAGTGGTATCTGACCCGGGAATGCCGCTCCATGTCCATTGCGAACCCCTGCGCGTTCGGTATTGCCAGCTTTTTCAACGGGATACTCACTTAAGCAAGGATGAAAATCTAAATAATATTGGGCGATGCCGATCGCATCTGGATAAATTGTTGAACGGGTACGGCGGGGAATTTGACTGGGATTTGTATTTTTTCTAATGGCGCTAGTTGATTCTAGACCTGCGAGGGCATTCCACAGATCGCGATAAGTTTTTTCAGAGAGCGTCTGGCGATAAATTTCAGCGCTAAAGTCTACTTGCGAGACATCAATCTCAGACATGCTAAATCCTTCAGGATATCCATAGGAAGGACGACCAATAATCCGCCGTGATTCACGGATGTAAGGATATTTTGAGAGTCCATGCAGGGTTCCCATTGGTGAGTCAAGCCCTGTGAGTAAGCGATGATTTAGGAAAGGCTTTTTCCAATTAGTTTTTTGCTGCGAGTCCGTTGTCCCTGCCACTAGCCAATAATAGAAACCTAGTGCGATCTCTTCACCACTTTTGAGGGTCTCTTTTCGCAAGCCGCCCATCCATCCATCTATCTCTAACTGACCCGATTGTTGCAATTGCTCTCTAGGATAAATGAGATTATCTTGTGCTGTGCCTGGGCGATAATCGTTGCCCCAAACCCAGTTTTGCATGGAGATATCGCCTGCTTTCATGGCAGAAACTCCAAATGCGTTCTTTTGAGAATTTGCGGACTCAACACTCCAGATGCGGCGATAGGTGAAGATTGTGTCGAAGTTAGCTAGGTTTGGTTTTGGGTCAGAGCCGTAATAGGGCAAGTAGCGATCGTAAAAACTAGGCTTATTTTGTGGTTGAGCTTCTGGAGTTTGCTCCATCGCAAATGTATAGGTAAATCCTTGTGTGCAGTAAGCATCATTAGTCGTTACGGGGGACGATGGATTGAGATATGATCGCGGATCGATGCCAACTCGATAGGGAACATCAGCCAGAGCAATGATTTCACCTGTCTCTGTGGAGTCAATCACAAACCAATCACGCTGCTGCTGCTGCTGATTTCGAGTATTTTTTAAAGGAACAAAGCGAATTATTTGTTTTTGTAATCGCGGGGAGTTTTCGTAATCATAAGCATCTTCGATAATTTGTGAAAGTGGCTCGGTGTTTAGGGCGGGGGTATTTGGCGCAGGGCTATGTTGGATCGCGATCGCACTACCGATCAATTTACCCTTAGCACCCATCTCCAACTTTTTAATTACCGTATTTGGGAACCATTTTAGTTTGCCATTCCCTTTTTGGGCGGCTTCTTGCAACATGTCTACAAGTATTTGCTGTGCAGTATTAGGAATAAAGCAAGACACGCTAACCCAACAATCTCCCGCGTTTAGTTTGCCATATTTCTGTTCAATCTGCTTCCGAAACTCTGTGTAGCCTCGCGGAAAGAACCAGAGATTGCGCTGCTTTTTGGCTTCGTCTAGTGCCGATGTGCCTTGAGATGTCAGCTGTCCGCCAATCCAATCGGTAATCTCGGTCATGCAGACAGTGCGTCCCGCTAGTAATCCTTCATAAGCCGAAGCAGTGCTAGCTACACCACCGCCCACGATCAAAATTTCGCAATCTTCGGTTCGATCTACGTCTTTTGCTAATGAGTTTCGGGCGATCGCAATATCAGCGATCGCATTCAGCACAATTGCGATCGCTGAGGTATAAACCCAACTCTTAAAAGCAAATTTTTTGACTGATTTTGACATGAGTTTAGCGTACATTTTTTTGGGTGTGTAGCGGATAAGTAACCTAAAACCAGAAGTTGTTTATCCGCTACGCGGGCGGAACAACCTTTTTGGTTTTTAGGTTACTTATACCTAGCTACTTAAAACCTGACATTCTATAATGACATTATGGAACGAGAATATCTGCGATCGCTAGAAATTAAAAACTATCCAGTTGCGGGTGTAGATGAAGTTGGACGCGGTTGCTTATTCGGTGAAGTAGTGGCGGCAGCAGTGATTTTACCTTTAGCTAGCTGGTCAGATTTAGAAAAGCTTGGTGTGACCGATAGCAAAAAGCTATCACCCAAACGCCGAGAGCATCTTGATCGCATTATTCGTGAAGTGGCGATCGCTTATGCTATTGGCACTGCATCAGTTATCGAAATTGATCAAATGAATATTCTCGCGGCAAGTTTACTGGCGATGGAGCGGGCGATCGCGCAGTTACAACCTCAGCCAAATCATTGCCTAATTGATGGCAATCAACTTCTGCGATTTAAACTAATTGCTCCCATTCCCCAAACCACCGCAATTAAAGGCGATTCTCTTTCAATCTCGATTGCCGCTGCAAGTATTATCGCCAAAGTATGGCGCGATCGCCAGATGATTGAACTCGCTGAAGTCTATACTGGCTACAATCTTGCTGTCAATAAAGGCTATGGTACGCTTAAGCATCGAGAGGCGATCGCAAAACTTGGCTATAGCAATTTACATCGCAAAACGTTTAAGATTAAAGTAGCCAGCGCTTCACGCTGACTACTTCAATGGTTATATTTAGGGTAGTGATCTAGAGTTTAGGATAGGCGGCGCTTTGCACCGCCTGTCCTAATATATTTAGAATGGTTATATTTGGATTGTGCGGTTAATATTGTGCGGTTAATACATACTTCCGATTGGCACTTGGGCAGAAAATTAAAAGGAGTCGATCGCACTCCTGAGATTGCGTTAGCGTTAGAAGAAGTTCTTAAATATGCTAAAGACTTTGAGGTTGATGCAGTACTGGTGGCAGGGGATATTTTTGATGTGCCGAACCCCACAACTGAGGCTGAGCGAGTTGCTTACGATTTTTTCTATAAGCTCAATCAGTTAAGTATTCCTTCAGTAGCGATCGCTGGAACTCATGACTCGGCAACAAGGATCGATAGCCTCGCGCATTTGCTCTCGCTAGCAGGAGTCCGCGCTTTAGGCAGACCTAGAGTCGCCGAAGAGGGAGGAGTTATCAACATCGATACCGCGAAGGGAAAGCTTTGTGTCGGGGCAATGCCTTTTGCTTCAGAACGGAGATTATTAGCAGCCGAAGATATTTGGAATAAAGATGCTCTAGAGCAGCGCAGTAATTATAAAGAGGTTGTCACTTACGTTTTGCAGAATCTCGCCGCCGCATTTAAAAGCGATGCCGTAAATGTAATGATGGCGCACATGACCATGGAGGGGGCAAAGTTCACAGGTTCGGAAGCAGCTTTTTATAGTGGTGATGTATATAGTTTCTCAGGGCAAGCAATTCCTTCCGAATGTCAATATATGGGATTAGGGCATATTCATCGACCACAGCAGATACCGAATGCTGCACCGACTTATTATTCGGGTTCTCTAATTCAAGTGGATTTTGGTGAAGTGGGAGAACAAAAAGGTTTTAATTTGATAGAAGTGGAGATTGGAAGACCAGCTAAAGTAAACTTTCAACCGCTCACTTGTCATAAGCCACTAAAGCGAGTGGAATGTCATGTCGATCAGCTTGACGAACATTTGGAAACGAACCGAGATTATGTGGGCTATCTCAAATTTGTGATTGCTGTTGATGCGCCCCAAATTGGACTAGCCGATCGCGTCCGCAAAGTTTGTCCCCAAGCGGTAATGGTCGAGCCGAAGCTAATTCAGGCTGCATCCGCAAAAATAATACATGGCGATCGCTTTGACGCGATCGCGGAGTTTCACAAGTTTTATAGCGATCGCGCAAAAGTTTTATCACCTGAGGTGATTGAAGCATTCAAGGATTTGTATATGGAGTTTAGCGATGCGTCCAATTGAATTAATTGTCGAAGGATTTACCAGTTTTCGTACTCGTCAAGTTTTAGATTTTTCTAGCCTCGATCTATTTGCAATCACAGGTGCGACAGGCGCAGGGAAAACTTCGTTATTAGATGCCATCACTTTTGCGCTCTATGACGAAGTATCTCAAAAGCCTAACTCACCAAAGGAATTAGTCAGTCAAGGTGCTAAGCAATTAAAAGTAGAATTTCGGTTTGTGATGAGACAAACTGAATATAAGGCAGTCCGCACATGGCGCAATCGTGGCAAAACTGCTGTTCCCAACTTCATATTAGAAGAATTAATTGGTGAAGAATGGGAAAGATGTAGCACCCAAAATCTCGCAGAGATTATCGGCATGGACTTTAAGACTTTTACGCGGGTAATCATCTTGCCTCAGGGTCAATTTGATGAATTCCTCAAAGGTGAAGCAGGTAAGCGGCGCGAAATTTTAAGGCAGTTAGCAGGATTTCAAATCTTTGAGCAGATGCGTAAAGAGGCAAGCGATCGCACTATTCGTTTTAAAGCCGAACGAGAAGGATTGGAAAAAGTCCTTGAAAGTATCCAAGCTCCGACTAATGCTGAAGTAATCGTGCAACAAACAGAATTAGAAAACCTTGAAATTTCTATTCCCGAATTAACGATTAAATTGAACCAGCATCGCAAGTTATTAGAAACAGAAGAAAGATTATTTGCTCAAATTCAGCAATATAGTCAACTATCGGTAAAATTGAAGCAACTTCAAGAAAATGCAATTAAAATTCGATCTTTAGAAACCCAACTGCATAATGTTCAATTAGCTAACTCCATTGTCAGTACTTGGACACTTGTCCAAGCTAATCGTAAACGAGTTAAGAATGCGATCGCCGAACTAGCCAGCACAAATCAAAATCTGAACACCGCAAAGCTGGAATTAGATCAATCGCAACAAATTGTTGATCAATTTCGTACTAATCAAATTGAAGTCCAAAATCAAATCGCCAACCAAGAGCGCAATCTAGTCATAGCAGAGGCGCTCAACACTCAACAACAACAATCTATATCTGAATTGGAACGTGCTAACAAAAATGCTTTAGAGCGATCGCAAGCCCTCGAAAAAACGACAAAAGTCAAAAAGCAAGCTGAAATAGAATTGCAGACCATAACTCAAAAGTTGCAACATATTGAGAATGCGATCGCGCTTTCTCCGATCGACTCAAACAGCATTCATATCAATGCTTTGCGCGCTAGATTAAATGACGGCGATCATTGCCCTGTTTGTAATAATATCTATTCTCTTGGTTTAGTTCAAAATATGGCTGAAACTAACGTAGAGACATCACATTTACAATATCAAAAGTTAGTTATTGACCAGAAAGAAACAGCGATCGCTTGCCGCCATGCTGAAAGTAAACTTAATACAATTCAAGAATCTCTCCAACTAGCGCAAACAGAATCTCAAAAAGCTGAACAAGATCGATCGCACCGACAATCACAATTGCAAGATATCTCACAGCATTTGCAAGAAATTACCGCAGGCAGAAGCTCCAAAGCCTTAGAGCGAGCAGTTTTACAAGCTAAATCAGGACTAAGCGATCGCCTAAAAATGATCGATGCTGCTTATCAAAAAGCTCGTGAAAACTTTGTGAAATGGGAATCAGCCGCAACTAAAGCTCAAGAAGATCATGATGTGGCGCTTTCTGAATGCTCTCAACAAGAAGCAAGTTGGCAAGTAGAACTAGCTGCTTTAAATTTCATCGAATCAGAATTTCTTAGCTACCAAGTTTCGCGATCGCAGATGGAATCATGGCAAAAAGAAATCAATAATTATCAGCATCAAGTGCAAGAACTAACAACTCGTTTGCAAATGGTCAATGAGGCGATCGCCGATCAAACGACAGATGCACAAGCGATCGCCAAATTGCGCGAAGATTTACAACAGACAGAACAAAGTCTCCAAACATACACTGAAAGCCGCGCCTCCGTCAAAGCATGGCTAGAACAAGCACAGCAAAAACGTCAAGAATCGCAAGAATTAGAAGATCGCAAAAACTCTCTATTATCGCAAGAGCAAATCTATCACACCCTCGCTCAAGACTTAAAGTCTGATAAATTCCAAGAATATATCCTTGATGGTCTGCAACAAGAACTCGCAAACCGTGCCTCAGTTCTGCTCCAACAGCTTTCTGATAATCGTTATATTCTCCAAATCGAAAGCGGCGATTATTGGGTGTCCGACAACTGGAATGGCGGCGAGAAACGCCGAGTAAAGACGCTTTCAGGTGGTGAAACATTTGCGGCTTCCCTCTCAATGGCACTAGCCTTATCAGAAAGGCTATCAATGGGAATCGAACTCGGCAGCCTCTTCTTAGATGAAGGTTTTGGCACTCTCGACAGCGAAACCCTCGAATCTGTCACTCAAATCCTCGAATCTCTCCGTCAACAAGATCGCCTCATCGGTGTAATTACGCACATTCAATCTCTAGCCGATCGCCTACCCACCCAAATTCACGTTCGTAAGTCGATCAATGGCTCAGAGCTAGTAAAAATTTAGAAATTAATTGCCTTAATCAAAGCGATCGCCTCTTCTCTAGAATTAATCTTCCCTTCCACCTGAGCAACTTTTACACTTTCTAGTAATTCGCCAATCTTAGGACTAGGAGCTATTCCCAAATCTTTTCGCAAATCATCTCCCGTAATTAGAGATATAGGATAGGCGATCGCATCATCAGGATTTAGCCAACACTCCAGCCAGAGTGCGATCGCCCCAAACTTATGATCACTCGCTAGGGCAAGAGCCGCGATCGCAGGCAAAAACTCTAAAGTTGGTTGAAAAAACTGATACTGCTCCTTTAATGAAGCACTCTCTAAAAGAGTCATAAACTTCGGCAGATGGCGCAAAATACCGACTAACCAACGGTGTTCAGCACGGCTCAAGCCCAGTGACTCTAAGGCAGTGGCGCTATTGGTTAAAGATGCCAGCTTAACAATTACTAATGCAGAGCGATCGCCTGATAATTGTTTATTAAAAAATGATTCTAAACTAGGAAATTGGGCTGACAGTGTAGAAATAGCACTTTCTATCTTCGCAAATCTCTCCAAATTTAAATTCTGACGCGGCAACCAATCATCTAAAATGCGATCGCTAACTAATTCGATCATCCATCGACTTCCATTAGAGATAGACAACAAATAACCTAATTCTGAACGAACTCGTTCCGCAGCTGTGGTCTTTAATTTTGGCGCAAGTTTAATCAAAACTTGACGAGTCAAATCTTCTATCTCAAATCCCAGTTGAGCCGCCTGTCGATATCCCCGCAAAATCCGCAAGGGATCATCTGACAAATTTTCAGGCGCAACCATCCTGATTCTCCGCGCTGCTAAATCACCAATCCCATCAAATGGATCAATAAAATCTTGTTCTATATGGTGACATTCGATCGCGATCGCATTCATACAAAAGTCACGCCGCCCTAAATCAGCAACTAAGCTATTACCCATTTGCTGAGCAAAATCCGCCGTGCCATCTTTAAATACAACTCGCGCAATTTGACGATCTGTATCTAGTACGACAAATCCTGCTTTGTACTTACGGGCGATCGCCTGAGCCGTCTCTACCGCTTTTTCTGGCAATACAAAATCAAGATCAAGATATTTGCCTTGTCGATTTAATAGGCGATCGCGTACCCATCCACCCACTAAATAAGCTGGTGTTGGTAAATCATTAAAATCAAATGGAAATTGTGTCAAAATCTATCTAGAAACCTCTGTTTCTGTTGTAACTGTATGCATCTTGTCTATGCAGCACTCACTCATGCACTTGGTCATACAGTTCAGGAGCCTCATCGATTACGACTTCTTGAGACTCTGAAAGATGAGGTAATTCTAGCGACAGCTCTAACTGATCGCTCGGTTGCTCATCTACTTCTTGATTAGAAGTAATAGAAGCAGAATCATCAGATATATTTATTTTATCTATCTCAACTTCGGGGCGATCATCTTCACTACTATTTTGGGACTTATTCGCCGCTATCCTGAGTTTGCTAGTTACTTCTGTAGTCCGTTCTGCAATTATGGCAATACTTTCTGGAGAAATATTTTCTAAAGGAATATTTTCGGGTAGAGATTTTATAATTTCTCTAGCAGCGATCGCATCAAGAGCCGCTTCTGCTGACATATCCATTTCCATCGCCGCTGAACTAGATTTATCTAGTTCAGTATGTTCTTGGCTTGGCTGATCGAAAAGTGCTTCCAGATCGGGCAAGTCTTCTCGCACCATCCGAATTGGCAGATTCGCAATTAAAGCTGTCATCCGTTTGTCGGATTCTAAACGGATATCTAAAGCATTTTCATCAAGTTCGACATATTTGGAAACTACGCGCATGATTTCTTGGCGCATGTTCGCAAACACTTGTGGCTCGATCGCCGCTCGATCATGGGCGAGAATAAATTTCAAACGGTGCTTGACTTGAGCTCCACTAGGAACATTACTTCTTTGAAATAGGCGATCAAGCAGTGTTGAAATCATGTCAAGCCTCCTCAAGCGTTTCCACTAATCCAGTTTGTCAGACGCGCAAAAATCCCTTTGGGCGGAGTTTCAAGTTGCAAAAACTCGACCTCCCGACCCTCAAGCCTTTTTGCCACATTCATATAGGCAGTACCAGCAAGTGACGGCTTATCTGACAACACCAATGGTTCGCCTTTATTTGTCGAAACAATCACCTGTTCATCATCAGGAATCACGCCAATCAATTTAACTGACAAAATATCCAGCACATCCTCGACACTCATCATGTCGTTATTTTTGACCATCGCAGGACGGATGCGGTTTACAATCAGCTTAATGTCAGTAATCCGATTTGCTTCCAATAATCCAACTACACGATCAGCATCACGCACAGCCGAAATCTCTGGAGTCGTGACCACGATCGCCTCCTTTGCACCAGCGATCGCATTTTGGAATCCTGATTCGATCCCAGCGGGGCAATCGATTAACACATAATCAAAATAGCGGCTTAATACTTCCACCAACGCTTTCATATGTGCCGCCGTAATCGCAGTTTTATTACGAGTTTGCGGAGCAGCTAATAAGGATAAATTGGGCTGACGCTTATCCTTGACTAAGGCTTGGTCGAGTTTACATTCTCGCGCAATCACCTCCAGAGCAGTATACACAATACGATTTTCTAATCCCAATAACAGATCGAGATTTCGCAAGCCAAAGTCAGCATCAACCAAAACCACTTTGCGTCCTAGCTTGGCGAGTGCCATGCCGAGATTTGCTGAAGATGTGGTCTTGCCGACACCACCTTTACCAGAGGTAACAACGATAATGCGACTCATGTTTACGAATTACTGATTAGCGAGGGATAGTTTAACGGAAAGTGATTAAAAGACGAGAAGTCAATAACTTGGACGATTTGAATCGCAGGTGCGCCTTGACTACTCACAAATGCGACCTCTGGGCAGAAAGAAGTACTAGGACTTTCAACACGGGAGATAAAACTAGCAATCCTAATTTGAGTTGCATCTAGATGCAACGCCATCACAACTGCTTGAGCATTACCCTTGACACCTGCATGGGCGAGTCCTTTCAGCTTGCCACACACAATAATATCGCCTTCCGAGATCAGTTCAGCACCAGCATTAACATCACCGAAAACAATAATACTGCCAGAGTGCCGAATTTCTGTACCCGATCTTACGGTCATCTTAACGTATAGCGGATCATCAGTCGGAGCATCAGGAATTGGATTAAATCCTAATATCTCCTGAAAGATAGTTCCCTGTTCTACACAGAAGCCCATACTAGCCGCATTAATTGCGGTCTGGCGGCGATTTGTAACTACACAATGTAGCAAAAGCTGATAGTTTTGCAATGCTTCAGATAATTCTTGAAACTGACGCGTATCGAACAAGCGATCGCCTGCTTGTAAATATACCTGTGTGCGCGGTTTCCAGTCATGCCCACTCGCTGCCATACGCTGCTCGAGCTGGGTGATCATTTCTTGCCAAGTCAAATCGAGTAAGGATTCGGGTTGAGTAGGATTAGTTGACTGCGCGATCGTGAGCTTGGCTTTTTTTTCTGTTGGCAATAACAGATTAAGTTTGCCATCGACAGTTTTAAACCGTACCTGCCATATTTCAGGATCGGGTGTTATCTCTGGCTGAGGCTTTTTGACAGCTTTGCTAGGAATTGGTTTGAGGTCGCCCCCCTCAACATCGGCGACAGTTAGAGGTGCAAGTACAGCAGATTCCTCGATTTTGTCAGCAACGATAATGACTTCAGGCATCTCCGCAGATGACAAATCCTCTGCACCTGACTGTAACTTTGTAGGCGGCAGAGGATTTGATTTCACGGCAATATTACGCTTGATGGCATTCATGAAACTTTTTAAAAATTTGGCGCGATACGCTATATCTACTAACCAAAACAAACTTTAAGCTCTGCACTAAGCAGAGCTTAAAGTTTGCTTATTCTAAGCCGAGGGTAGCAACTGGAGGTTGCTTTCAGCTGCACTTAGAGCTTGTTGCTCGATCACTTTGACTTTGCCATCATCATCGACATCAACCTGCACAGATGCACCTTCGCGCACTTTGCCTGTCAATATCTCTTCTGCAAGCGAGTCTTCAAGTAACCGCATGATCGCACGGCGTAATGGACGCGCGCCATAGCTAGGGTTGTAGCCTTCTTGGACAAGCAAGTCTTTAAACCGCTC
>JAYTWB010000326.1:0-1920 GCA_043743655.1 Cyanobacteriota bacterium
TCCCGAATGAAAATTTCATTGTAATTTAAGTCTTGATTGTCTATGTTTCTAGGGATTGAAGCGATCGCCCCCACAAATTCTCCATCCACCTTGACAAGGATTTTTTCATATAAAAGAGATTTAGCCAACTGAACTAATGAGTCTTCTTTCATAGGTGAAACTTAGGGAAACTTATTAAATTTTTGCTCATACTCAATGTCTTGAGTGCCGAATAGTTTATCCCAAAATGTGAAATACAGACCATAATGCAAGGTGTATTTGAGGTGGTGGATAGAATGATGGGCAGGACCGATAAACCATCGACCTAGCCAGTGATGAGGAAACGATAATGGAAACCGATCAATTCCTAGATGATTTAACACCGCCCAGACCGTCATCGTGGTGAGTACAGCAATTAAGGTAATAAAATGTAAGGGAATGACGAAAACAATGGCAACTAGAAAAAGAGAAGCGATAATCGCCTCTAGCGGATCAAACGCAAACGAAGTCCATGGTGTGGGATAGCGCGATCGGTGATGCCCTTGATGTAACCAATGAAACAGTAATGGATGATGAAACAAACGATGGGTGAAATAGAAATAGGCATCTTGAAGAACTAATACAGCCAGATAACTAACGCCTAAGTACCATAATCCGTACTGTTGAGGATTACCATATATACGCGTAATTCCCCAACCATATGTGGACAAGATGAATGCAGCAGCGATCGCAAACACACCCGCCGAGAGTACAGAGAGTTTAATATCACGTTGAATTGATTGCCAAGAGGGAGGCTGATGCTGCAAATTTTGATTAGCAAAAGACTGCCCCAAATTTGAATAAAAGAACCAATAAGTCCCCCCTGCCACCAAAAAATAGCGCGCTAGAATAATCCCAAAGAACGCCAAGCCATAAAATCCAAATGAGTGATCCAGCAATTCGATCTCCTTAATGTTTATGTTTCGTGATAAAAAATAAATCGGACTAGCGAAACCGTAAGATAGCTCAAGAGGGCGTAAGCAATGATCGCAATCACAATATTCACATCAAATATGTTTGCCCTGTTGTCTGAAGTGGGGCTAATAAATAAGGTTGAAAATGGAGCGATAAAAGGGGCTGATAGATTATTAATCAATCGCGCAAATTCATTTTGAGGGTTAGCACCAAACAAACGGAGAACGAAACGCAATCCCAGCAATATTTCTAGCATTCCTCCGAGCCAGTAAATGCTATTAACTATCCAAATATAGGTATTACTTCGCTTAGCCGTTTCTAAGCGATTTTCCTGTTGCCGAAGACGGAAAGCTTCTTCGTCATTTCGCAGTTCTTCGCGCCGCTCTCGATTATTTTCATCAGGTTGATTTTGACTCATTCGCAGACCATTGAATTTAGGGTGTTTAAGATTACTGTGACAGGCAATCACTTGACATTGTGAGTGAATTGATTGAATACGACACAAAACTTAACTATTAATACAGAAGAACGAGTAAATGAAAAAATTATTATCAAGTTTTATTTTGTTTTATCACAAATCATTCAATTTATACATTGCTCAAACATGAGATCGAACATCAGGTTGTTATGTTAAATCTCGTCCATAGAATTACATGTAGAAAGTTAAGTGAAACATCATGACTAAAGTTTTAAATACTGCAATTTCAAATACTGCAACAAGTGACGCTTCTTTTAGCGATTCTATCAATGCGATTAGAGTTACTATCCAAAATGGCATTAAAAAAAGCTTTCTATCTGTTTTGGGGCTTGCCTTAGTTTTACTGTTGCAAGTCGCCTTTTTTAGTTCTGAAGCGATCGCGTCTCCTTTGGCTGGATTGTTCGGCAATAAAGTTGACGAGATGACTCAAGGTGTGAAAACAGACATGGCGATCGACAAAGCTGCGGGTATCACCAAAGAGATCGGTCAAAATATTCGGGATGGTAAAG
>JAYTWB010000327.1:0-2864 GCA_043743655.1 Cyanobacteriota bacterium
CCAAATGAGCAGCTAGCAGGACAACCCAAATTTTGTAGCGATATCTATGCGTTGGGGCTGATGTGTTTACAGGCGTTTACGGGGCTGCCATTTAAAGAATTACCGCGAGATAAACATAACAATGAATATAGCTGTGCCTTAGCTAGCGATAAGGTTAATATTAAAATCAACTTAGGGCTAGCCGCGATTATCGACAAAATGATTCGGTACGACTATCGACTGCGTTACAAAGATGCGACCGAGACTCTCCAAGCCTTAGCAAGACTCCTTAATAATGCGATCGCGGCGACCACAATTACTTCACAAACACCGAAGCCGCAATTTCAACTAGAAGAACCAGAAGGTCAAGTGGAACTAGGTTCTCGATTATATATTCAGCGTCCTCCTATCGAAAAAGACTGCTGTGAAACTGTCCTGCGAGCAGGTTCTTTGATCAGGATTAAAGCGCCACGCCAAATGGGAAAGTCATCGCTGCTAACCCGAACTCTTGCTTATGCAAAACATAATGGATGTCAAGTTGCACATTTATATTTTCAAGAAGCAGATAGTGATGTATTTAGTGAGCTTGATTTATTTCTGCAATGGTTTTGTGCCAGTATCGCCTCAGAGCTAGACTTAGATGATAATTTACAGGATTATTGGCAAGGCATGTTAGGTAGCAAAAACAAATGCACAAAGTATTTTCAGCGCTATCTATTAAACATGATCGAAGTGCCTTTAGTATTAGGACTAGATGAAGTAGATTTGATTTTCCAATATCCCAAAATTGCCGCCGATTTTTTTGGGTTGCTGCGAGCTTGGCATGAGAAAGCGAAGAACGAAGATGTTTGGAAAAAGCTGCGGTTAGTAATCGTACATTCTAAAGAAGTTTATATCCCTTTAAATATTAATCAATCTCCATTTAACGTGGGACTGCCGATCGAGTTGCCCGAGTTGACTTGTGTTCAAATTGCCGAACTAGCTCTGCGTCATCAACTGAGTTGGCAACCTGATGATGTCGAAAAGCTGATGGCGCTCACAGGCGGACATCCTTATCTGGTCAGGCAAGCACTTTATCAAATCGCTCGAGGTCGTATGGATTGGCAAAAACTCGCTCAACTTGCTCCCACCGAAGAAGGGATTTATGGTGATCATCTTCGCCGTCAATTAGGTAACTTAAGAGAAGATATAGAACTAATGGAAGCCTTTAAAAGTCTGGTGGCAAGCGATCGCCCTTTGCAATTGGACAGTCAGATCGCATTTAAGCTGCGAAGTATTGGTTTGGTTAAGTTTCAAGGCAATCAAGTACTGCCGATGTGTGATTTATATCGTGAATATTTTCGTCAAAGCATCTAGCCTCTATCTAGTGAGTCTCTTCGTGATGCATTTGGTAATTATTGGTAATTTTAGTAATTATTGTTTAAAAGCAGAACTATGCTTGCAGAAAGTAAAACAGCTTATCTATATCAAGTTGGTGGCAGTCTAGCCATAGATGCACTTACCTATGTGGCAAGACAGGCTGACACCGACCTTTATGAGAGCCTGAAAGCGGGGGAGTTTTGCTATGTCTTAAATTCGCGTCAGATGGGGAAATCTAGTTTGCGAGTTCGGACGATGAAACGATTGCAGGAGGAAAACTTTACCTGTGCGGCGATTGATATTACGGCGATCGGGACATCAGACATTACTCCTGAGCAATGGTATGCGGGGCTGATTGATAGCATTATTAGTAGTCTAGATTTATATGATTCTTTTGATTTAGAGGACTGGTGGGAGCGTTATCGATTACTTTCACCTGTGCAGCGCTTTGGCAAGTTCCTTGATGAAGGGCTGCTTAAAAAGATATCTTCACCAGTAATCCTTTTCGTTGATGAAATTGATAGTATTCTGAGTTTAAATTTTCCAGTCGATGATTTTTTTGCACTGATTCGTGAGTTATTTAATCGCCGCGCCGATCGCGTGGCTTATAAACGGCTGACTTTTGCCCTTTTTGGCGTTGCTACGCCTTCTGATCTGATCCGTGATAAGCAACGCACTCCTTTCAACATCGGTCGCGCGATCGAGCTAAGAGGCTTCCAGTTGCAGGAAGCAAAACCACTGATGCGAGGACTGGTAACAAAGTCCCAAAATCCTGTGGCAGTCCTCAAAGCGATCCTTGCTTACACGGGCGGACAGCCATTTCTGACTCAAAAAATCTGTCAATTAATTCTCACTTCAAATCAGCCGATCCCCTTAAATCAAGAACTGGTATGGGTGAATAACTTAGTGCGATCGCGTCTAGTCGAAACTTGGGAAATCCAAGATCAGCCTGAGCATTTTAAAACGATTCGCGATCGCATTCTCTGGAGCAGTGAAAATCGTCAAGGGCGTTTATTAGGCTTGTATCAACAGATATTGAATTCTGAGCCATCTTTAAAAAATCGCCAAGCAGGAATTATTTCTGATGATAGTCCTGAACAGACAGAACTACGCATCACTGGATTGGTCGTCAAACGCGAAGGGAAAATCAGAGTTTATAACCCCATCTATGCGGCAATCTTTAATCAAAATTGGGTAAACCAAGCTTTAGCTAATTTGCGACCCTATGGTGAAGCATTCAAGGCTTGGATGGATTCTAATTATGCAGATGAATCTCGACTGCTGCGGGGACAGGCTCTACAAGATGCCTTAGCATGGTCGGCAGATAAAAATTTGAGCAATTATGACTATCAGTTTTTTTCGATTAGTCAAGACCTCGAAAAGCGACAGCGACCACTGGAGGGCGCCCGGGCCGGGAGGGGCCGGGCGCTGGGGCAGGTCCGCCCCGCCAGGGGTCTGTCCCTGAGCGCCCTCACCCGTGCGGGCGCCCATGGGTTGGGGCGGCATGGTGGGCCGCGGAGAGGGCT
>JAYTWB010000328.1:0-2175 GCA_043743655.1 Cyanobacteriota bacterium
GCGATCGTCATAATCATCATCTTCGTAGCGTCTGAGCTTGGCTCGGTTAGCAACTTGCACAGTGATGCGATAGCGGTTAGAAGAAGCATTTATCAACTCTTCAACGCGCCGAGTAACTTGTGCTGAATCAATAGCGTAACGTTTTGCCATAAATCCCAAAGAATGTAATTCTCCTTAATTCTACCGCGATCGCACCCATTAAAAACCAGAAAAAATAGAGAGTCACTGTGCGACTCTCTATTTTTTCTGGGTACTTCACGCTGTAAATATGTATACTGTTGCATAGTTATTTGGGCGGACTCTTCAGATACATGACTGCAAAGAAAGTACTGGTAATTGATGACAGCATTATGATCCGCAAAATGGTTAAAAGCATTTTGTCAGGAAAATATGATGTCTTAGAAGCAAGTGATGGCAAATCTGGTTTAGATGCGGCTCGCAGAGTTTTTCCCGACCTAATTTTGCTTGATTTCGTGATGCCCAAATACAATGGCTATCAGACTTTACAGGCAATTAGGCGTGTCGAAGGGTTACAAAATGTCCCTGTAATCATGATTTCGGGACTCAAAGAACAAGTCACTGAGCATGTTCCTGAGCCATTCACTGAATTTGATTTCCTCGAAAAGCCATTTGAAGCCGACGTGCTGGTTTCGCGCATTCAAAACTTTTTACCCGCCGAGCCAGTTGCGATTCCAGTCTCAACGGCGACTTCTAGATTTGCCACTGCTGCTAAAGACATACAGACGATCGCTGACGAACCTAGTCTGCAAATGATCGTTAATAAACTCACGGCGACAGAGACTTTGCTAGTGCAAGGGATCGAGAACTTGATCCAGCGTGAAGTTGTCGCTCGGTTCAATGAGCTGACCACTCGTATCGATCAGCAAGATAATGCGATCGCGACTTTGAGTCAACGCATGGATAAAATCTCGGAACAAATTGATCATCAAAATAAGGGCTTAATGGTTATTTTGCGCGAACTAAAGTCTTTGCAAAGCAAGTAAGCAATTAAAAAGAGAGGCTGTGCAAAGCACAGCCTCTCTTTATTAATTGCTTACTTGTGATTAACGAGTGGCGATTGGTTCCACTGTAGGAACCGATACTATCGTCATGTCTGTCGGTGATGACTCAGGCGTGGTGATGTAAAGCAACACCAAAGGTAATGCGCCAACAACAATACCTAGAACTGCGGGTACATAGAAACCTGCATTAAAGCTGAGGATTAGGGCAAATGCAAAGTTGCCTGCATACATAATTGTGGGAAACAGGATTTGCTGACGGTTGAGAATTGGTTGGTTTTCTCTGCCCCAAATTAGCGAAGCAACAGTCATGAACAACGCACCAGTTCCAAACCAGCCAAAAAAGTTTTGGTAAGGCATTCCATAAAATTCACCCGCTTGATGCCATTCCCAAAAAGGATAGGGAGTCTGACTCATCGCAGGATCGAGTACAAAGTCCCATGATGTCAACATCAAAGCGCCGAGGGCGATCGCACTAATTCGATAGCTCCAGCCTGTGCCGAAGCGCATCAAAGTTGCGGCAACGAGGAAAGCAGAGAAGCCCATATAAAACCATGAAAGCGGGATCGTAAATGGGACTAAATCGGCAATCTTATAACCTAGTCCACTTAGATAAGAGTATGCACCAAAAGGAAAGCCTGTGCTAGTTCCCAGCAATTCGCTAGTTACCGAAATCGAGATCGCAGGGATACAAAATGCGAGTGTCCGCTTGAGCCCAATAGTTTGCTTACCATACAAGAATGCAGCGATCGCGCCAAAAATCATGTAAGATGCACCGCCATTTTGCATTCCCCATGAAAAGACTTGCAAACCAGCTTCGGACAAGCTTTCAATAAACGCAGTATTTGGCAATACTAAAATCAAGCCAAATAACCCGAATACCATGGAAAATAGGTGCATTCCTAAATTAACCCATTGTGCGGGGATCGCTCTCCTCATTACGCCATTTGCTCCCAGAAAATAGTTGAAACTTACTTGAATTTACTTAACAAAAGTATAAGTTAGCATAGCATTCATTTTTAGATTTGAGGCTTAAGGCTGTTTAAGTAGCTAGGCACAATTGGATCTAAAACCCCAAAATCTGTACCGCCCGCTAAGCGCGCGATAGGGATTTTGGTTCTAGTTTTTTAATTGTGTCAAGGCACTCAAGTAAACC